>JAAUPU010000694.1 GCA_012032975.1 Caldilineaceae bacterium
GTGCGTATCCCAGCCACCGCGCCGCGGCACGCGGTATCCGCGCATCGTCTTATACCGCGGAATGAGGTCCTTGTAGACGCGCGATAGCACGTGGTGGATGCCCGGGCGGCCGTTTGCCGTTGGTGGCCCTTCGTAGAACGTGAATTGCCGATCAGCCGGCCGCTCCTCCACGCTGCGCCTGAAAATGTCGCGATCCTTCCAGAAAGCGAGGATCTGCGTCTCCAATTCCGGAAACTTCACACGTGCGTCTACAGGTCGGAACATTGCCAGCCTCCCGGTTGCATGGTTGCATCAGCGCTGGAGACAACCGCCACCGATGCAGCTTCGTATCCAACAATGAGCATGTACGCACGAACCGGATCCGGCGCCCAAGAAAAAACGCCCATCCCCCGGCCATCCAGGGACGAGCGTGCGCGCCCGCGGTACCACCCCGGTTCCCGACCAAATGCGTCGGGCGCCTTGACGACAGAACCGATGGCGACTATCCACTGGAAGATTGTCTGCTATCGAGCCTGCGGTGACGATAACGGGTCACAAAACCGGCGACGTCTACTGGACGAAACAGACAATTCGTTTCGTTGTTTGGGCCGCTGCTCCAGAGTGATCTTCGGCGTGAAAGTGTTGGTCCGGCTTCCATCGTCCCGGACTTGCTGTGCAACGTTCCCCCGCCTACTCGTCTCTATCGACGCACGTAACTGATTGATTGCATCAGAGTGTAGCATCGCACAGGGGGCGTGTCAAGAAAGTCGACAAGATTACTTTTTCTTGCGGCGCGTGGGTTTCTTCTTGCCCTTTTTCTCTGCCAACAACTTGAGCGCCTGCTCCAAAGTGACCTCTTCAGGCTTGACCTCGGCGGGCAAAGTGGCGTTGGTTCGTTTGTACTTTACATAGGGACCGTAGCGCCCGTCCATGACGCGCACTGGATCTCCGTCGGGATGTTCGCCCAATTCTTTGAGCACGGAGGAGGCTTTGCCCTGTTTCTTTGCTGCTGCCGCGGCCAACAATTCCAACGCCCGATCCAGTTCAATTTCCAGCACATTGTCCGGCTCTTTGACGCTGGCGTATTTGCCGTCGTGGACCACATAGGGACCGAAGCGCCCCAAGCTGGCCCGCACCGACTTGTCCGTCTCTGGGTGGTCGCCGAGCGTGCGCGGCAGGCTCAACAGTTTGAGCGCGACCTCCAGGTCCACATCCTCCGGCGTCATGCCCTTGAGCAGGCTCGTGCGTTTTGGCTTCTTGCCGGCCTGCTCTTCATTGCCCAACTGGACGTACGGTCCATACGGGCCGATTTTGAGCAGCACGGAAAAGCCGGATTCTGGGTCGGTGCCGACTTCGACCGGACCGTCTGTCTTCTGCGCCAGGAGTTGATCGACGATCTCGTCTGTCAGATCGGCTGGCGGCAGGTCAGTCGGCAGGCTGGCCGTTACCCGGTCGCCATTTTCGCCCCTGGCCACAAAAGGACCGAACTGTCCGATGCGTACCTCGCCGTTGAGGTCGCTGAGCGCCACCGCGCCGACGATGCGCGGATCGATGCTGGCGTCTTTGGTCTTGACCTGGTTTTCCAGTCCCTGCTCCCCGAGGAAAAAGCGACGCAGATATTCCAGCCACTCTTCTTGACCCGTGGCAATGTCGTCGAGTTGCTGTTCCATGTTGGCGGTGAAGCTCAAATCCACCAGATCCTGGAAATGTTCTTCCATCAACTGGGTGACGGCAAAGGCGGTGAAAGTCGGCACCAATTCGCGACGCTGTTTGAACGCATAGCCGCGGTTTTGGATGGTGTCGATGATCGACGCATAGGTGCTGGGCCGACCAATGCCTTCGGCTTCCAGTGCCTTGACCAACGTCGCTTCGGTGTAGCGGGCGGGTGGTTTGGTCTCGTGGCCGACTGCCTCCAGTTCGCGGCAGTCGACTTCCTCGTCAACCGCAAGGGGTGGCAGCGGCGACTCCTGGCTCTCCAGCGCGGCATCGGGATCGTCGCTGCCTTCGACATAGGCGCGGAAGAAACCGGGAAAGAGCACGACTCGGCCACTGGCCCGGAAAATCGCATCTTCGACGCCGATGGTGGCGGTGGTGAAACGCAGGCGTGCGTTGGCCATCTGCGTGGCGACCGTGCGCTTCCAGATCAGGTCGTACAGTCGGCGTTCGATGTCCGTGATCTGCAACTGGTCAGCAGGCAACATCTGGTCGCCAGCCGGCCGAATCGCCTCGTGTGCTTCCTGGGCATTCTTGGATTTTGTCTCGAAGGTGCGGGGACTTTTGGTCAGGTATTCCTCGCCGTAAAGCTCTCGAACGCGTCGCCGGGCTGCACTGATCGCCTCGTCGCTCAGGTGGACCGAGTCGGTGCGCATGTAGGTGATGTAGCCCTGTTCATAGAGCGACTGGGCAATGCGCATGGTTTCGCGCGCACCGAGGCCGAGCTTGCGATTGGCCTCTTGCTGAAGCGTGCTCGTGGTGAAGGGTGGCGAGGGGGAGCGGGTGGCCTCCTTGTCCTCCACACCGATGACGGTCCAGAGGCCTTTGAGCAGGCGGTCGCGCAGGGTCTCTGTCTCCTGTCGATCCAACAGGAGCACCTGCTTGCCTTCGGCGATCTTGCCCGTGTTTTCGTCAAAGTCGCGTCCGCTTGCCACACGCACGCCGCCTACCGAAACCAGTTGCGCTTCGAAGCGATGATCTGGCTGGTCGGGCCGCTTGTTGAGGAGCGCCTTCAGATCCCAATACGCACCGGAGCGGAACGCACGGCGCTCCCGTTCGCGCAGCACGAGCAAGCGGACGGCCACGCTCTGCACGCGCCCGGCAGATAGCTTGGGCGCGATCTTTTTCCAGAGCAGCGGCGAAACCGTGTAGCCTACCAGCCGGTCGAGGATGCGCCGCGTCTCCTGCGCCCGCACCAGGTTTTCGTCGATCGCGCGCGTGTCGTTGAGCGCGCTGCGGATGGCGTCCTGAGTGATCTCATGGAAGACCATGCGCTGCACGGGAACCTTGGGCTTGAGTACCTCGCTCAGGTGCCAGCCGATGCTTTCCCCTTCGCGGTCTTCGTCGGTCGCGACCAGCAGTTCTGCAGAATCCTTCAGCAGGTCTTTGAGTTCTTTGATCAGCTTTTTCTTTTCAGGGCTGACGATATAAAGAGGTTCGAAATCCTGGGCGACATTCACGCCCAGCGTGGCCCATTTCTCCTTTTTGAGGTCTTTGGGAATATCAGCC
>JAAUPU010000695.1 GCA_012032975.1 Caldilineaceae bacterium
AGAACCAGGTCAAATCTTGGTGTTCCTTCGTGAGCTTCGTGGATGCTTTTAATTTTGGACTGGCCTTAGTCGGCATTGCCGTTCTCGAGATAGGCGACGGTCAACGGTCCTTCCGGCAAGACACAGATGCGCGCATCTGAACCATAGCGCGCCGCCAGGTTGCGCACGGTCATCGAAATGTCACGGGTCGGGCTGAAGAGAGCACGACGGACCTGCTCATCGGTCAGCCCATCGCTGTAGACATAGACATCTGCCCGGCTCTGGATCAACGCCTGGACCTGTACCTGCCACTGGTCTTGCGCGCCAAAGCCAGGCTGTGCAATCATCTCCAGTACACCGGCCGGCGAACCGCCTTTCTCCAGCAGTTCGGCGTAGCGCCCATGGTCGGGGATGCCATCTTCACACGCACCGGCCAGCACGATGGTCCCGCCCTCGCGCACGATCTCATTGGCCGCGCTCATGCCTTTGACACATTGGTAAAGATTCTGGTCCAGCGGGTATCCACTGTTGGTGGTGATGGCAATGTCGTAGGGCGCGGCCACCGGCGTCATCGCGCTCTGGCGCACAAACGCACAGCCAGCCGCGTGAGCGGCCACCAAATCGCCGGCAAAGACGCCGGTGATCTCTTTCTTGACGTTGAGTGTGACGTTGAGCAACAGAGTTGGTTCGGCCATCAATGCCACCTCGCGCATCTCCTCCCAGATGGGATTGCCCTCTGTGACGCCCCAGGTTGCTTTGGGGTGGCCGACCATTTCGCGGCCATGGTTGCTCAACACGCTCTCTGCGCCGGCCAAGGCGGGCAGCACTCCTTTGGGTCCGCCGCTGAAGCCAGCGAAAAAGTGGGGTTCGATAAAGCCGGTGAAGATGCGGACCTCCGATTCGACCAGCAGCCGGTTGACACGCACCGGATGGCCAAAGGAGGTGCGGCCCAGCGAGACCAGGTTGGCATCGTCAAACGCATCATGTTGTGCGCAGCGATAGTGGTCGACGATGGCGTCGCCGAGCATGGTGCGCAGCTCGGCGTCGGTCTGCGGGCGATGGGTGCCCAACGCATTGAGCAGCGTGATCTCTTCTCGCCTGATGCCCGCGCGCTCCAGTTCGGCCAGCAGCACCGGCAAGATGCGGTCATTGGGTGTGGCACGCGTGATGTCGCTGTGGACGACAACCACGCGGTCGCCGGCTTTGACCTTGGACGCAAGCGCCGCGCACCCAATCGGCTGGCGCAAAGCTGCGCGGATCGCGGTGGCCTCGTCGGCAAGGCCTGGCGTGAAGCGAGGGGTCAGAATGTCGGTGTTCGACGGCAGGTCGACGTTGAGACCATTTCGGCCATAGGCAAGATGGACCTGTTTTGTGTTCATTGCGCCTCCGTGGTTCGGGCTTCCAGCAGCAACTTCAATGGGAGTGGCGGGGGATGTTGTGGCGCACATCCTGATACTTGACCGCCACTTCCAGGCAGGCGCCCGTCGATAGCTGCCCCACATGGGTGCGGTAGATCTCCTGCCACGGGGTCTGGTGGACTAGCTCGGGTGCTTGCCAGGCGGCGCGACGCAAGGCCAACTCCTCGTCGTCGACCAACATGTTGATCGTTCCGTCGTTCAGGTCGATGCGCACGCGATCGCCGGTTTGGAGCAGGGCGAGGCCACCGCCAACCGCGGCTTCGGGGGAGGCGTTCAGGATCGATGGGCTGGCCGATGTGCCGCTCTGGCGTCCATCGCCGATGCAGGGCAACTCGGGCACACCCAGCTTGACCAGCCGGTCTGGCGGCAACATGTTGACGACCTCTGCGGAACCGGGGTAGCCCAGCGGCCCACAATAGCGGATGAAGAGCATGGAGTTTTCGTCAATCGGCAGCTCTGGATCGTTGATGCGATCGTGGTAATCTTCCGGCCCGTCAAAGACCACCGCGACGCCCTCCCAGGCATTCGGGTCGCCGGGGCGTTCCAGATAGCGGCGCCGAAACTCCGGCCCGATGACCGATGTCTTGAGTAGACCTGAATCGAAAAGATTGCCGCTGAGCACCAGGAAGCCGGCATTCTCCTTCAAAGGGCGTTCATACGGCACGGATTACCCGCTCGTCCAGACTCTTGTGGCCGGCGAGATTTTCGGCCATGCTCTTGCCAGTCACCGTGATCGTGTCACCCTTCAACTTGCCCATCCTCAACAGTTCGGCCATCACCGCGGGCACACCGCCGGCGCGGTAGAAGGCCTCGCCCAGGTATTCGCCGGCCGGCTGGCAATTGACCAGCAGCGGAATCTCGTGGCCATGGCGCTGCCAATCCTCGACCGGCAATTCCAGCCCGATGTGGCGGGCGATGGCCGTGATGTGGACCGGTGCATTGGTCGAACCGCCCAGCGCAGAGTTGGTGACGATGGCGTTGTAGAACGCATCCTCGGTCAGAATCTTGGACGGGGTCAGATCTTCCAACACCATCTGGACGATACGCTTGCCGGTCTCGTAGGCCATCTGTTTGCGGTCTCGATAGGGCGCGGGGATGGCGGCGCAGCCGGTCAGCGACAGGCCCAGCGCTTCGGCCAGCGAGTTCATGGTGAGCGCGGTGCCCATGGTATTGCAGTGGCCTACACTGGGCGACGACGAGCAGACCAGTTCCATAAAGTCATCATAGTCGATCTCGCCGCCGGCGTGCAGTTGCCGCGCCTCCCAGACGACAGTGCCCGAACCGGCCAGCCGGTTGCGCCACCAGCCATCCAGCATCGGACCGCCGGAGAGGACGATCGCCGGCAGGTCAACCGTGCAGGCCGCGGTGATGCAGGCCGGCGTGGTTTTGTCGCAGCCGGTGGTCAGCACCACCCCGTCGATGGGATAGCCGTGCAGCACCTCGACGATGCCCAGGTAGGCCAGGTTGCGGTCGAGGGCAGCCGTGGGGCGTTTGCCCTGTTCGGCGATGGGGTGGACCGGAAACTCGAAGGGCAGGCCGCCTCCGTCGCGAATCCCGTCCTTGACCCGCTGGGCCAGTTCGACGTGCACATAGTTGCAGGGCGTCAGGTCGCCGCCGGTCTGGGCGATGCCGATGACCGGCTTGCCCGACTGCAACTCCTGGCGCGTCCAGCCATAGTTCATATAGCGCTCGACATAGGTCGCGGTCATGCCCAGGTTGTGCGGGTTGTTGAGCCACTCCTGGCTGCGCAATTTGCCCTTGACCTGTGAGTAGTCTTTCTTCATCACTTTCTCCTTGCTGGT
>JAAUPU010000046.1 GCA_012032975.1 Caldilineaceae bacterium
GGCTGGCACGCCAACTGTGCGTCGTCTGCATGAAATTCGTTTCAACGAAGCGCCTGATTATGCACTGGGCGATGTGATCAGGGCCGACATCTTTGATGACAGCGATCTGGTCGACGTGACGGGTATTTCTAAGGGCAAGGGGTTTGCCGGTGCGGTCAAGCGTCACGGCTTCAAGGGCGGACCCAAGACTCACGGTCAGTCGGATCGTCATCGTGCGCCTGGCTCGCGTGGTGCAGGCACATCCCCAGGTCATACATTTCCCGGGTCCAAGGGACCTGGGCAGATGGGCAATCGACGCGTGACCGTGCAGAATATCAAGATCGCACTGGTCGATGCGGAGCGCAATTTGCTTGCTGTAAAGGGCGCTATTCCTGGCTCGAACGGCGGCTTGGTTCTTGTGCGCGAGGCTGTCAAGCGCCAGAAGCCCAAGGAGAAATAAAGATGTTAATGCCTGTAAAGAATATGGCTGGGGATCAGGTTGGCGAGTTTGAGTTGGATGACAGCGTCTTTGCTGCGCCGATACATCGAGGTCTGATGCATCAGGCACTTGTCCGCCAACTGGCAAATGCGCGCCAGGGCAATCACAACACCAAGCGACGTGGTGAGGTTGCCGGTGGCGGACGAAAACCGTGGCGCCAGAAGGGTACTGGGCGAGCGCGTCAGGGCTCAACCCGATCTCCGCAGTGGGTTGGTGGTGGCATTGTTTCGGGCCGCATCCACGCCAATACACAAAGCAGATGCCCAAGAAGATGCATCGTGTGGCGTTACGCAGCGCGCTGACAATCAAGGCGGGCGCGGGGCAGATCGTTCTGGTGGATGGTCTGAGCCAGGAGACGCCAAACACGAAGGCGTTTCTGCGTGTCTTGACTGCGTTGGGGGTTAGCGATTCGCGCGCTCTGGTCGTCATTGCAGAGAAGAACGAGATCGTTCAGCGTAGTGCTAACAATTTGCCCAATGTCAAGACCTTGCTGAGTGGCTATGTCAACATCCGAGATTTTCTTGGCTCGGATGTGATCGTGATGGAGACCGCTGCCGCCACGGCAATCTCTGATTGGCTCGGTCTAGAATCAGATGCGATGGCCGAACGGGTCGACTCGGACGAAGCGGTGGAGGAATAGGCGATGCATATCTATGATATTTTGAAGCGGCCGATCGTCACGGAAAAGACATCGTTGGATGTCGACTTTGCCAACAAGTACACTTTTGAAGTTGATCTAACCGCGAATAAATTCCAGGTCAAGGATGCAGTCGAGACAGCTTTTGATGTGGTGGTGGAAGATGTCAACATCTTGGTCATGCCGGTCAAGACGGCCCGTCGTGGTAAGCGCATCGCCATTCGCAAACGCAAGTGGAAGAAGGCGATTGTCACGTTGGCAGCCGGCAACTCCATTCAATTGTTCGAAGGCGTCTAGCGGAGAGGAATAGTCATCATGCCTGTAAAGATTTATCGTCCTACCTCGCCTGGGCGTCGGAACATGAGCGTCTCGACATTTGATGAGATCACGCGCACGGAACCAGAACGCTCACTGGTTGTCTCGTTGAGCAAGCAGAGTGGACGCAATAACCGGGGTGTTGTAACGGTCCGGCATCGAGGGGGTGGACACAAACGGCGCTATCGTATTATCGATTTTCGCCGAAACAAGTTCAACATTCCTGGCCGCATCGAGACGATTGAGTACGACCCAAACCGCAGCGCTCGCATCGCACTGGTCCTCTATGAGGATGGCGAGCGTCGCTATATTCTTGCGCCCGCTGGGATAAAGGTTGGCGATGTGGTGACATCCGGCCCAGACGCCGATATTCGTGTCGGCAACGCGCTCCCTATTCGGAGCATTCCGTTGGGCACAATGATCCACAACATCGAACTCTATCCGGGTCGCGGTGGTCAACTTGTACGTAGTGCGGGAAATACCGCACAGTTGGTGGCTAAAGAAGGCAACAACGCTCAGGTGCGTCTGCCCAGCGGAGAAGTACGTTACATTGATATGAACTGTCTCGCCACCATTGGCCAGGTTTCCAACCCGGATCACGGCAACCAGAATATGGGCAAGGCTGGCCGCAGGCGCTGGATGGGCAAGCGCCCATCTGTACGCGGTGTTGCCATGGATCCATCTGCCCACCCCCATGGTGGTGGTGAGGGTCGATCTCCCATCGGCATGCCCGGTCCCAAGACACCTTGGGGGAAACCTGCGTTGGGCAAAAAGACGCGGCGCAATAAACGTACCGACCAAAGCATTGTTCGCCGCCGCGGTGGCAAGCGAAAGTAAGCCTGGGAAGCATAGGAGTACACAATGTCTCGATCTTTGAAAAAGGGCCCATTCGTAGACCCGAAATTGCTAAAGCGTGTCGAAGAGATGAACCGCAAAGGCGAGCGTCAGGTCTTGAAGACCTGGTCACGCGCCTCGACGATCTTTCCGCAGTTTGTGGGGCACACCATTGCTGTGCATGATGGTCGTCGCCACATTCCAGTATACGTCACTGAAAACATGGTAGGACACAAGTTGGGAGAGTTCGCGCCTACCCGGTTTTTTCGCGGTCATATCAGATCTGAAAAAGGAACGAGAGCCCGTCGTTAGACGGCGACTCGTCGTTGGCGAACCCTCGCCATAGAACCCTTGTCATATAGGGAAAAGGAAATGGAGCGCCCGCGATGGAAGTGCGAGCAGTAACCAAATTCACAGGGATTAGTCCGCAGAAGACCCGATTGATCGTGAATGAGATGCGGGGAAGGCAGGCGGCAGAGGCATTGGCGTTGTTAGAGTATATGCCCCAGTCGGCGGCCAAGGTCGTGGCCAAAACCATACGTAGCGCCGTTGCGAACGCGGAAGAAAACTATGGCCTGGAAGCCACCGATCTCTATATTGCCAGTATCGTAGCGGATGAAGCCCCGCGGCGAAAATGGCGAAGGTTTGGTGCGCGTGGCCGCTTCAAGCCCTGGATTCGCCGCTCTTCTCACATCACTGTGGTGTTGGAAGAACGCTTTGAGGTTGAGCAGTAGAGGAGGAGAGAATTGGGACGTAAAGTACATCCGATCGGATTCCGCCTGGGCATTATCAAGGATCATCGAAGTCGTTGGTTTGCCAGTGGCCAAACCTATACCAAGCAGCTTGGCGAGGATCGCCTGATCCGTCATACGATCACGACTGATCTTCCGAAGGCAGGCATCAGCAATATCGAAATCGAACGCCAGCCAAATCAGGTTGCCGTGGTGATCGATACGGCGCGGCCCGGCGTTATCATTGGCCGCAAGGGTGCCACGGTCAATCAGCTGCGTACCAAGCTGCAGGACATGACGGGCAAAAAGGTCAAAATCGACGTTCGCGAGATCAGTAGACCGGAGTTGGATGCCCGTTTGGTTGCGGAGAGCGTCGCTGAACAACTCGAGCGGCGCATCAGTTGGAAGCGCGCCATGAAGCAGTCGATTCAGAAGACGATGCGAGCTGGCGGCCAAGGCATCATGATCACCGTAGCCGGCCGTTTGGGCGGCAGCGAAATGGGGCGTGTGGATAGTGTGCGCGAGGGCCAGATCCCCCGCCATACATTGCGCGCGGACATTGATTACGGCACCGCCGAGGCCAATACGACCTTTGGAATTATCGGGGTCAAGGTCTGGCTGTATCATGGCGAGGTCATGCCTGGAGAAGAGTTTCACGCACGATTCGGCAGCACGGGCAGTTAGCATTTTTTGGAATCTGCTTGGCGCCTTGTCAAACGTGCGGACCATTGAACGGAGCAAATCGTTATGTTAATGCCAAAACGAGTCAAATATCGCAAGAAGCAGCGCGGCCGGATCAAAGGAATGGCGCATCGCGGGAATACGGTTGCATTCGGCACATTTGGTCTACAGGCTATGGAGCCAGAGTTTGTTACCAGCCGTCAAATCGAAGCTGCTCGACGCGCCATCGTCCGCTATATTCGTCGCGGCGGCAAGATTTGGATTCGGATATTTCCTGACAAGCCGTTTACGAAACGTGCGGCCGAGACCCGGATGGGTTCGGGTAAAGGTAATGTCGAACACTGGATTGCTCCTGTCAAGCCTGGCCGTGTGATCCTAGAGATGGCTGGTGTGCAGGAGGATCTGGCGCGCGAGGCCCTTCGGCTGGCCGCCCACAAGTTGCCACTGCGCACCCAGTTTATCACGCGGGAAGATTACAGCGCATAGCCTAGCCCACGGCGGCGTCACGCAGTCAATTGGGCCAGGTGACAAGGCTTGTTGGCGGAATTTCGACGAGGAGAGTTAAGCGGTGAAAGCAATTGAGATGCGGTCCATGACCGAACTGGAGTTGGCCAATCTGCTGGATGATGCGCATCAGGAGCTCTTTAATCTGCGCTTCCAGCGGGCCTCCGGAAAGTTGACGAATACGGCCCGTGTCAGGCACGTGCGCCGGAATATTGCTCGGCTCAATACCATATTACGCGAGCGCGGGCTGGTTGCCGAGGCTGAATAAGGAGAGTAGGACATATGCGTGAACAGCGTAAAACCCTGGTCGGCACGGTCACCAGTGATAAGATGGACAAGACCGTGGTGGTCACGGTAGAACGGGTGACGCGCCATCCCTTGTATGGGCAAAGTGATCCGTGTGAACAAGAAATACAAAGCGCACGACGAAGAGAACTCTGCCCGGATTGGTGACAGCGTGCAGATCTGCGAGTGCAGGCCGATCAGCAAGGACAAGAAGTTTTTCGTTCAGGAAATCTTGGAACGGGCCGAAATTGTCTAGGACAAGAGGGTTGAGACGATGATTCAGCAAGAAAGCCGACTCAAGGTTGCCGACAACACAGGCGCCAAAGAGTTGTTGACGATCCGTGTCAAAGGTGGCAGCATGCGCCGTTATGCCGCGGTAGGGGATGAGATTGTGGCCACCGTCAAAGCAGCGAGCCCCAATGGCACCGTCAAGAAGGGCGATGTCGTGCGCGCCGTGATTGTGCGGACCAAGCGGTCAGTGCGCAGGGATGATGGCAGCTACATTCGTTTCGACGAGAATGCCGCGGTCATTGTGGATGATCATAAAGCCCCGAGGGGGACGCGCATTTTTGGACCGGTGGCCGGGAATTGCGCGAAGGGGGATACATGAGAATCGTGTCCCTAGCGCCAGAAGTACTCTAGCTGACGTCGCGCGTCAGTTGACGCGTTGAGTAGACCCGGCCACACGAGGAGTAGGTGTAGCATGAACTTAAAGATCTGCAAAGGGGATTCCGTAGAAGTCATAGCCGGCAACGACAAAGGCTTTCGCGGCGAAGTGCGTGAAGTGATTCGTAAGAAGCGGAAAGACGGAAGTTACGATCCGAATCGTGTATACGTGATTATTGCTGGCGCCAATTTGGTGATTAAGCACCAACGGTCAACAGGTCAGGTACGCACCCAGACTGGTCGTATTGAGAAGGAAGCGCCGATCCACATCAGCAATATTATGCTGGTGGGTACCGATGGGCGTGCGACGCGCTCAGGATATGAGGTGGCTTCTAATGGCGAGAAAACCCGTGTTGATCGCCGCAGCGGTGACCCGTTGCCGAAGCCGACCGAGAACTAGGGCACAGTAGGACCATTCTGCAACGACAGACATTGAGCATTTTTGCATAGATTCGTCTGACCTGGCGCCGTACTCATCGGCGCTTGCGGGCAAGGAGCAATGAGAATGAGTGAAAATGGAACGCAGCCGGCGCCTGTACCGCGTTTGAAAGTGCGGTACCGTGAAGAAGTCGTGCCGGCAATGATGAAAGAAATTGGCTACAGCAACATCATGCAGGTGCCGCGCTATGAAAAGATATCGATAAACATTGGCCTCGGCGAAGCCCTGCAGAACAGTAAAGCGATTGAAGCTGCCACAAAACGACCTGGGGATCATGACCGGCCAGAAGGCCGTTGTCACTCGCGCACGGAAGTCGATCGCGGTCTATAAACTGCGAGAGGGCATGCCCATTGGCGCAAAAGTAACTTTGCGTGGCAATCGCATGTGGGACTTTTTGGATCGATTGATCAACGTCGTCTTGCCCCGGCAAAGGGACTTCCAGGGAATATCGCCTGATTCGTTCGATGGCCGCGGCAACTACAGCATTGGCCTTCGTGAACAGCTGGTTTTCCCTGAGATCGACTACGACTTGGTTGACAAGGTCCGCGGTTTGGAGATTACGATTGTGACCACTGCGCAGACTGATGAAGAGGCGCGACGTATGTTGGCGCTGATGGATATGCCTTTTCGCCGATCCTAGGTGGTCGGCTTGTCCTTTGTGCATCTTCGGTGCAGGCGAAAACGAATCGTCTGAGCCGACGACAGATGCATCGGTAACATTGACGAAGACAGGTTTGGAGAAGAACAACTGTGGCGAAAAAGTCCATGATGGCCCGTGAGAAGAATCGGAAATTTGACGTGCGCGTGCGCAATCGATGCCAGATGTGTGGCCGTCCACGCGGTTACATGCGGCGATTCGGCCTCTGTCGTATCTGTTTTCGTCAAGAAGCTCTGAAAGGCAACTTGCCGGGCGTCGTGAAGTCGAGTTGGTAGTGAGTCTCGCCGCCAGTGGGCGGGGCATATGAAGTGATTGACTGGAATCGAATTCGACTTTGGCCTGTTTGTGGACTATAACGTGGCCCGCAATCGTGCTGTTGAGTTTGATCCGGATACTAACTACAATTTTCTGTGAGCGCCTGATTCTGATCTACGATCGACGAATCGCCCCCTTCGGGTTGAGGGGCTTGTCGTAATCTAGGTCAAAGTACAGGGAGTTGCAAGAGTAGCCTAGGAGATAGGTATGCAAACGGATCCAATTGCGGATATGTTGACGCGCATCCGCAACGCGAGTATGGTGCATCATACACAGGTGTCCATGCCAAGTTCGAAAATTAAGGTGGGTATTGCCAAGCTTTTATTGGCAGAAGGCTTCGTTCGCGGATATTCTGTGACCGACGAGAAACCTCAACCCAGATTGACGATCGACCTGAAATATACGGGCAAACGAAAGTCGGTCATTACGGGCCTCAAGAGGATTAGCAAGCCGGGGCGCCGTGTTTACGCGGGCTACCAAGACATCCCCTGGGTGCGCAGCGGTTTGGGGATCAACATTGTGTCCACGCCCAAGGGACTGATGACCGGGCGACAGGCGCGTCGCCAAAAGGTTGGCGGCGAGCTGCTCTGTAACGTTTGGTAAGAGCCAAACGGCATCGGCGTCATTGACGTCATCGGGTAGGATGTTTGCAACGGAGGATATAATCATGTCACGAGTTGGAAGAAGCCCAATTCCATTGCCTACGAATGTAACAGTAAAGGTCGATAAGGGCAACAGAGTCACCGTTGCCGGACCCAAGGGAACGCTTGAGCAGCAAATCCATCCCGATTTGGAGGTTGTGCAGGAAAATGGGCAGCTTGAACTGAAGCGTCCCACCGATCTTCGTCACCATCGGGCGCAGCATGGTCTTGCACGTTCATTGGTCAACAACATGGTCGTCGGTGTAAGCACCGGTTTTTCGCGTCGTCTTGAAGTGCATGGCGTTGGCTATCGAGCGGAAAAACAAGGCAACAAGTTGGTCTTGCAGGTTGGGAAGAGCCATCCTGTTCACTTCGACCCGCCGACCCCCGATATGGAATTTGAGGTAGACAAGGATGGCCGTGGATTCACCATCTCGGGGATCGACAAGTGTGCCGTTGGCCAACTGGCCGCGGTTGTGCGCGAGGCACGGCCACCCGAACCCTACAAGGGCAAGGGGATTCGTTATTCGGGCGAATATGTCCGCATAAAGGCTGGCAAGACGAGTAAGAAATAGGCGACTGACGGAGGATTTGTAGAGCATGTCACGGCAAAATAATCGTTCACAAGCACGTATACGGCGACATATTCGCGTGCGGCGAAAGGTCTCGGGAACATCGGAGCGCCCACGCCTGAACGTCTATCGCAGTATCGAGCATATCTATGCCCAGGTAATCGACGACACGACAGGACGAACGCTCGTGTCCGCATCAACATTGGATCGCGGTATTCGCGATGAGATGGCTTCGTTGAATCCCGCAAGAGCAGGCCAAAGCGGTCGGCAGAGCAGTCAGTCAGATACGCGCAAAGGTCACAAGGGATTGAAACGGTCGTCTTCGACCGGGGCGGCTATCCATATCATGGCCGAGTCAAGGCATTGGCTGAAGGCAGCCGCGAAGGTGGACTCGATTTCTAACAGAGTGGGAGCTTATCATGGCACGACGGGAACGACGTAAAGAGCGCGAGCGAGAAGATCGGGAAGAATTGGATGAGCGCGTCGTCCATATCGCCCGCACCGCGAAGGTAGTCAAGGGCGGACGCCGTTTTGCGTTTCGCGCCGTGGTCGTAGTGGGAGATCAAAAAGGCCGCGTGGGGGTTGGTGTTGGCAAGGCGCGCGAGGTGCCTGACGCAATCCGTAAGGCGTCCGATCGCGCCCGCAAGACAATGGTATCTGTTCCCCTCTTGGGGACGACCATTCCGCATGTGGTTCAAGCCCGATTTAGCGCTGGCGAAGTCTTGCTCAAGCCGGCCAGCCCGGGCACAGGCGTCATCGCGGGCGGCGGTGTGCGTGCGGTGGTGGAAGCCAGCGGCGTCAAAGACATCCTCAGCAAATCGCTGGGGAGCGAAAATATCCTCAATGTGGTGCAGGCAACATTTGCTGCGCTGCAAGAACTCCAGGATTACCGAGTGGAAGCGGTCGCCGTGGCGTCAAGCCAGAGCATCTCGCCCCATTCTGGCATCGGGAGGAGACGTATGCCTAGCAAGAACGTAGCGACAAAGATCAAGATCACGCTGGTCAAAAGCCCAATCGGCTACACCAAAAGGCAGAAAGCCACCGTTGAAGCACTGGGTTTGCGCAAGATGCATCAGACAGTCGAACAGGAAGACACTGCGGTCATCCGCGGTATGGTGAACAGGGTTTCGCATCTGGTCGCTGTCGAATAGCGTAACAAGTACCAGGCGACGTGATGTGTATACTATTGGATTTTGGCTCGGCAAAAATGCTGGGATTTCGGCCCGGTAGATGGGCCTGCAAATAGGATTTAGACAATGAAACTTCATGACCTGCGACCTGATGAAGGTGCAACAAAAAAGCGCAAGCGAGTAGGTCGTGGCACTGGTTCTGGCAAAGGCAAGACCAGCGGTCGCGGCACAAAAGGACAGAATTCGCGCGCCGGCGGTGGCGTGCGGCTGACATTCGAGGGTGGTCAGTTGCCCTTGGTGAAGCGGCTGCCCAAGTTGCGTGGCTTTAACAACCGCTTCAAGGTCTATTATGTCCCTGTCAATTTGGATGCAATGGATCGGCTCTTTGAGGCTGGATCCGAGGTTTCTCCAGGCACCCTTGCCAGCGTCGGCTTGTTGGGTCGCGAGGCCGATCCGATCGTGATTCTTGCGCGTGGCAATGTAACCAAGCCGCTGACGGTCAAAGCTCACCGCATCAGTGCTGGTGCAAAGGCCCAAATCGAAGCCGCGGGCGGAACGGTAGAAATTTTGCCGTACACGGTAAATCGGGATATGCCACGTTCCTGAGCTGAGTGACGCTCTTTGCCATTTTTGATTCGGTATACGGGCATCAACAAGGGAGAAAACCTCGATGCTTGAAGCTGTACGTAATGCCTTTCGCCTGCCAGACCTGCGCCAGAAACTCCTGATCTCCTTCGGGATTCTGGTGTT
>JAAUPU010000696.1 GCA_012032975.1 Caldilineaceae bacterium
CCCTGGGCGCGGCCGTCGCCCGCGAGATGTATGGCGCCGCGCCGCCGGTGGTGGTGGTCAGTTTGGATGATTACGGACGATTCCAGAGCGGACAGGTCGCATCGGTGGACGCGACGGGCCGGATTGTCTTGGCGCCAAATGCACCAAGATCAACCTGGATTCCCTCTTGACGTGTATGAGAGAATCTACAAGCGTCAGCCGGTGATGAACCAGGCTCAGAATCCGTGGTCTTATCCAGGAGGAGCCTTGCGATGCCTTGCTCCATTCTTTCGCAGGCGACAGACCCACAGTATTGACGGCTAACCATCAGAGACAGATAGGACAACTTGGAGGCACGGCTATGATGCGAGCAAAAGAGGGCAACACGGTGCTGGTTCACTACACCGGCACACTGGAAGACGGCACCGAGTTCGACTCTTCGACAGGACGAGAGCCGCTTCAGTTTACGCTGGGGACGGGGCATGTGATCCCCGGTTTCGAGCGCGGGGTTCTGGACATGGCGGTTGGCGAGTCAAAACGGGTCGAGATCCCTGTGAAAGAGGCCTATGGCGAACACCACCCTGAATTGGTGATGGATGTCCGCCGCACCAAGGTGCCTGCCGAGGTGGAGCTAAAGCTCGGCTCGGAATTGCAGATGAAGCAGGGGGACAAGAGCTTTGTCGTGCGTGTGGTCGAACTCACGCCGGACTCTGTGCGGTTGGATGGCAACCATCCTCTGGCTGGAAAGAAGCTGACCTTTGAGATTGAAGTCGTCGATATTCGTTAGCAGAAGGCGACAACCACCCATGCCATCGGCCAGCCCAAACTCCATCTGGCGAACGCTCTATGGCTGGGCCTGCCAACGACTGTACAACGAGTTTGCCTGGCAGTACGACAGGGTCAGTTGGTGGGTCAGCCTGGGTCACTGGGAGCGTTGGCGCACCTGCGCACTGGACGAAGTGCGCGGCGAGCGTCTGCTCGAGATCGGCTGCGGCACCGGCGAACTCTTGACGACGCTTGCCGCAGAGCGCACGGGCGAACGTTCAGGAGAGCGCGCAGTAGAGCGCGCAGTAGAGCGGTTCGTGATAGGTCTGGAGTTGTCCCCGGCGATGCACGCGGTCATCGCGGCCAAGCTTGGCCACTGTCGACGGGATACGCCCCGCGTCCAGGCATCCGCACTGGCGCTGCCCTTTGCAGCGGACTCGTTCGACACGGTACTCGCCACCTTCCCCGCCCCCTACATCCTGGACCCCCAAACGTTGACAGAATGTGGCCGCGTGCTTGGTCCCGCCGAGGGGCGTCTCGTGATCACCGGTCTGTGGGTGGATCTCGACAACCGATTTCTTCGCCCACTTGCCCCCCTCTTCTACGGCAGGCCAAGCGCCGCCACGATCGAACGTTTGCGGCAGCAGATTGCCGCGGCGGGCTTTGCAGTGCGGGTGAGGGAACGCCTCGTAGCAAACGCGCGCGTGGGCATCGTGATCGCCGAAGTGCAGCACGTATGCGACAGATGACGAGGGCCAATCTGTGGCATGCCCAGCCATGGCCGTCCACGACCGGCGGGGCAGCTTTGGTGCGTCTGGCCAGCGGGCTTCGTTTCACCGACGGCCCAACCGCTGCCCACACCTATGCCACGCCCAGGTCGACGACTACAAGACGTTGCCACGCCGCGATTTCCGCTGGCATCCACCCCTCACACTGACGGCGCGAGCGCGCTTCTCCCATCCGGCGGGTCAACTGGCCGGCACGGCTGGCTTTGGATTCTGGAATGACCCATTTGCCATGACCGGCGTGCGTTGGCCTGCCCTGCCAAAGGCGCTCTGGTTTTCTACAGCTCGCCCCCCTCGGAGATGGCACTGGCGCTGGATGTGCCGGGTCATGGCTGGAAAGCGGCCACCCTCGATGCGCAGCGATGGCCTTTCCTGCTCCTGGCGCCGACCGCGCCCCTCGGCTGTTTGCTGATGCGTTCTCCGCCCGCCTATCGCGCGCTGTGGCCCGTCGGCCAGGCCGCGCTTGGGGTCCACGAGGCGCTGGTCGACGGGCAGATGAGAGAGTGGCATGACTACCAGATCAGTTGGGACACAGCATCGGTCTGCTTTGCAGTGGATGGTCAAACCATCTTGGCGTGTCAACTGTCACTGGCTGGGCCGTTGGGTTTTGTCTGCTGGCTGGACAATCAATACATGGTCGTGACGCCCCAGGGCAGATTCCGCCACGGTCTCGTCGCGAGCGATCAGTCCCAGTGGATGGAGGTCGCTTCGGTGTCCATTCGCCCCGGGGTATACGAATTGCCGGGTCAAGCGCCATGAATGATGGGGTGACAGGGCGGGAGAAGAAACAGCGCCTCGTCACCCTGTCGCCCTGTCATCCTGTCACCTTAGCGACCTTGGACGAAGCGTAGGACGACAGGAAATTCTCAACAAGCACAGTCCGGGCAGTCGGACACAAAGCAAAGGAGGAGGTCAATGCGAGGATTGAAGGGAAAACGAGCCATCGTCACGGGCGGCGCCCAGGGAATCGGTCGCGCCTGTGTAGAGGCATTCATCGGCCACGGCGGCTCGGTGATCTTTTCGGATGTAGAAGAAGAAACGGGCGCGGCGACCGAGAGGGAAGTGCGCGCCAAAGGTGGCGAACTCTTTTTCCGGACCGGCGACATGGCGGACGAAGCTTTTTGCCGAAGCCTGGTCGAGTCGGCGGAGGAAAGACTGGGCGGCGTCGACTTTCTGGTCAACAACGCATTTTCGTTTATCGCCGCGGGGCTGGAGGCCACACGCGACGAATGGCTGCGTTCGCTGGCCGTAGGTCCACTGGGCTTTGCGACGATGACCCAGTTGGCCGCCCCGGTCATGCAACGGAGCGGCGGCGGCGCCATCGTCAACCTGAGCAGCATCTCTGCACACATCGCGCAGCCAAACCGCTGGACCTACAACGCGGCCAAGGGAGCAGTCAGTCAACTGACCAAGTGCGCGGCGCTAGATCTCGCGCCGCTGGGCATCCGCGTCAACTCGGTCAGCCCCGGTTGGATCTGGACGCGCGCGGTCGATGCGGCGGCCGGCTATGACCGGGAAAAGTACGGCCCGATCTGGGCAAGTTCCACATGCTGCGTCGCTGCGGTTATCCGGAAGAGGTGGCCAGCGCGGTCATGTTTCTGTGCAGCGACGAGGCCAGCTTCATTACCGGCGCCGACCTGCCCGTTCGATGGCGGCTATCTTGGCC
>JAAUPU010000697.1 GCA_012032975.1 Caldilineaceae bacterium
GCGTTACTATCATCCGCGCTACCAGGATGGCTTCGCGCTCGAATGTCGCGCGGTGAAAAAGGTGCGTGAGGAAATGGGCCTCACCAATTTGAAGCTCATGATTCCATTCTGCCGCACGATTGACGAAGGCAAACAAGTGCAGGCCGAAATGGCGAAGCACGGGCTCAAGCGCGGCGACAACGGCCTGGAGATCTACGTCATGTGCGAGATCCCGAGCAACGTCATCCTCGCCGAGGAGTTCGCCGACATCTTTGACGGCTTCAGCATCGGCTCGAACGACCTCACGCAGCTCATCCTCGGCGTGGATGATGGCCGCGTTGTTGTCAGCTTTAGCCGCAGCCTTGCGCACATCCTCAGCAAGCTCGCGTTCTTGAGCCTGTCGCAACAGATCGCGCTGCTCTAAAGGCGCAAGGGCAAGCTCCTGTTTGCGAATCCACTGTTTGAACGAATAGGCGAGATCGCCTGGCACCGCGGCCTGGGCCACCGACACCAAGCTGGAGGTACTCAACATGACCAGCGCGAGCAGGAGTACCAACGGCGCCAGTCGCACGGTGCGGATCGTGAAAAGTGATTGCAGACCCACGGCCGTCCGCTCCCAGAATCCAACACGCTTTGGGCTTGGTGCAGGCTGGGCAACAGTAGGTTGTGGCACGGGTTGCCGTTCGGCAGGGGCAACAGCGCTGACGCCCTCCTGTTGCGCTTTCTCGCGATAGGCACTCGCCATTGCCAGAAAGTTCTGCCTGGATGCAGCGCGCCAGTGCTCGGAGGGGGGCGGCACGGGCGCAACCTGGATTCCGTGCGCCACCTCCACGATGGCGAGCATTTCATAAAGCTCGTCGTGGTATGCGAGCGGATAGCTCGAAACAACCGATTCCAGCGGTTCGCCAGAATCCATCCGCTCGACGGCATCGTCGAACATCAGTTGTAATTGGGGATTGGGAAGCTTGGTTTCCGTATCCATTTGACTTCTCCGGGAATTTCCCGTACTTCGCAGGGTTGTCTAATGCAGCTACGAGATTTGTTCGTAGTTGATTAGCTGACGCAGTGTTGCAAAGGCACGATGTTGGAGCGCCTTCACAGCGCCTTCTGTTTTGTCCATCATGCGTGCAATTTCACCGAAACTGTACCCTTCGAGAAAACGCAGACTCAAGACCTGCGATTGTTCGTCGGTAAGCCTGCGCATCGCAGAGCGCAGATATTCGGCATTGAGAGCGAGTTCGGCGCTCTCGACTGGGTTGTGCTCGGGATCGGTCAGGACCGGAGCATCATCCAGCGACACCTGCCGCTGCCGATCACGGCGTCGATAATAGTCGATCACCAAATTGTGCGCGATGCGGTATAACCAGCCAGAAAACGAACTGTGCCAAAGCTTGTCATTTTGAATCGCTTCGAGCATCTTCAAAAAGACCTGCGCCGTAATATCTTCGGCCAGGGTAGGGTCATTCGTGCGACGATAGACATAGCTGTAGATCTTCATCTCATAAAGATCATACAACTGGCCAAGCGCGACTTCATCAAAATTCGCGGCTCGCGCCAAGAGATCTTCTTCGTTAAGTTCGATTGTCAAATCAGGCTCCGCAGTGCGATTAGTGAACTGAAGCCCTCTATTATTCATGACGCTGCTTTGCCAAAAAAATTACGGCCAACTTTGCCTAATCTTCGTTTCAGGCAAAATGGCCGTAACGGTTGATTCGAAACTGAGGTGCGTGGGACAATTCAGAACGTACGCGCCGGAAGCAGCATGTACGTGGGCGCCCAAGAGACTTGGGCGCCCTGGGATTCTGGCTAGTTCTCAGTCTTGACCATTTTGGAATTGGGCGAGCGTGCAGCTTGCCCTGCGGTTCGCCAATAGACTTCATAGATGCGCTGGAATGCCGTGAAGTTGGTCAAAACGGCGAGCAACCACAAGACAGGAACAACCCACCCACTCAACAGGCCAAAGATCAGCAGCAGCACGCGTTCAGGCCGCTGCAAGATGCCTGCCTTGCACTCCACCTGGAGTCCCTCGGCTCTGGCCCTCGTATAGCTGACCATGAGCGATCCCACCATAATCACAAAAAGCAGTACAAGCGGCGTACGAGCATCGGGCTGTGTCGAGTAATAAAAGGCCAGGGCGAGAAAGGTGACGCTCTCTGCATACCTGTCCAGCGTGCTGTCGATGAACGCACCAAATGTACTGGATTGATCGGTGGCGCGCGCAAGGGATCCATCCAGCAGATCGAAGATAGCGGCGACCAACAACAGCAGCCCTCCCCAGACAAAATACCCATTCGCCAACACAAAGGCTGAGACAACGGTCAGCACAAATCCGCTATAGGTCAATGCATTGGGCGTCACACCCAATGCACGCAACCATGCCACCAATTTCGCTACTGGCATGGCCACAAGTTGCCGTCCATATTTTGACAACATCGAAGGTGGTTCCCGTCCTTTGTTACCAAGAGTGCGCTGTACTTATCGGCAGGGCATATCTTTCGGACAGTGAGAAATGCTACTCGATTCCTTGCTTAATCCGATTCAACTTCTCTGGTATCTTACACGTAGCACTCGGGTAAGTCAAGCATCATGATGCCATTCACCGGGTGGGCCATAACGGGAAAACCAGACAGGACAGACGCCGAGAGTAAGCCGCCGAGAGTAAGCCACGGTGACCATCAAGGCGTCCGCCCTGCCGTTCAGCTATTAGCGAGCCAGATAGGGAATATAGACGACACTCTCCACACAACGAATCGTAATCGGCAGGATGCGGATGTTGTCCGGGATATAGCCCGCGGTGGAGCCGCCAATCAGGATCAACGGCGCCTGTGCGAAAGTGAAAGTACCGGCAAGCTCGTCAGGATCCACCACGATCTTGATCGTGTCCGTCACGACCCCCGGATTGGGTCCAATCGAGGTGACCTCCTTGATCCAGTCTGGGCCGCTCGGCCAGCTCATATCGTTGACCGCGCTGGTGGAGATCGGTTGAAATTGCTCGCGCGGGGCTGTAGCCGAATTTCCCAGCTCATCATAGAGGACAATTTCATCGCCCACGACCGCGCCGCCAATGATTGTGCCAACGGACCGCCATCTGCCGCCGAGAGCGCCGGAACTACGAAGACGCCGGCCGTGAATTTGGTGCCAATCGTGCCGCCCACCGCGATCTCAAGTTCACGCTCATTGTCATCAGCAGGGTTGTATTCAGAGCAGGGCGTGT
>JAAUPU010000698.1 GCA_012032975.1 Caldilineaceae bacterium
CGCTGGTGGTGAGGTGAGTGGATGAAGATTTCGTATGGCTATGCGAAAAAACTGAGTTTTCTTTTGAGAAAATTCAGTCTCTGGCTGCTCCCGACCGCCGCGACTCGTAGCGGCTAAGCGAGGAAACCTTGCCAATATCTGTCTCGGGACATTCGACCCGAAAATGCGGGACATCTGGCCCTTCCTTTCGACCCCCCGGCGCTCTACACTGGAGACAGACTTCACGGCGCTTGCCCTCTTGGCCGCCCCACTGATCGGCGCCGTTGCTCCCCACGCAACGTGATCGTTTTCCCTGTTTTCTTGGCTGGCTGCGCTGTCGCAGGCAGAGAATGATTCGGTTGAGCACACGTTTGCTCGGCTTAATTCACAGGGTTCCCATGCGAAAGGAGCGCACTCATGGAATGGACGCCAATCCGCAAGTCGCCGGAGAGTTGGCCGGTGCAGCCCAACCTGCTGGACTATGAGCAGGCGCGGCGGGCCTTCTCTTGGGAAGAGATCGGAGACACCTTCGAAGGTCTCCCCGGTGGCAACGGACTCAACATCGCACACGAAGCCGTCGACCGCCACGCCAATGGGCCGCGGCGGGACCATCTGGCCCTGCGCTGGCTGGGCAAGGCTGGTGAAGTGCGCGACTTCACCTACGGCGATCTCAAGGCCGAGACCAACCGCTTCGCCAATGTGCTGGCGCAGTTGGGCATCGGCGTCGGGGATCGTGTCTTCATCCTCTCGGCCCGCTTGCCCGAACTCTACATCGGTGCACTGGGCGCGCTGAAGAATGGCAGCGTGGTCTGCCCCCTCTTCTCTGCCTTTGGGCCGGAGCCGATCCACCAGCGCATGAGCATCGGCGATGGCAAGCTGTTGCTGACCACCCGCCGCCTCTACAAACGCAAGATCGCCGACATGCGCAGCGACCTGCCCATGTTGCAGACCATCCTGGTCATCGACGCCGAGGAAGACCTGGCGCCTGATGTGCTCTCGCTGCCCAGGTTGATGGCCCAGGCCTCGCCCGACTTCACCATCCCGCCCACCGACCCGGAACAGATGGCGCTGCTCCATTTCACCAGCGGCACCACTGGGCGACCCAAGGGCGCGATCCACGTCCACAACGCCGTCTACACCCATTACCTGACCGGCAAATATGCGCTGGACCTGCACCCGGAGGACATCTTCTGGTGTACGGCCGACCCCGGCTGGGTGACCGGCACCTCCTACGGCATCAGCGCACCGCTGACCCACGGCGTCACCTGCATCGTGGACGAAGCCGAGTTCGATGCTGAACGCTGGTACTCGATCCTGGAGGAGCAGAAGGTGAGCGTCTGGTACACAGCGCCCACCGCGATCCGGCGGCTGATGCGGCTGGAGATAGACCCCCAGGCAGAGTATGACCTCTCTGCCCTGCGCTTTATCGCCAGCGTGGGCGAGCCGCTCAACCCCGAGGCGGTCGAGTGGGGCATGAAGACGCTGCACCTGCCGATCCACGACAACTGGTGGCAGACTGAGACCGGCGGCATCATGATCGCCAACTATGCGGCCTGCGACATCCGTCCTGGCTCCATGGGGCGACCGCTGCCCGGCATCGAGGCCGCCATCGTCTCAGCCAGCGAGGAAGGCATCGTC
Source organism: Caldilineaceae bacterium (assembly GCA_012032975.1). The sequence goes on from JAAUPU010000698.1 coordinate 1,618, forward strand.
ACCGTCATCGACGAACCCTATGTCGAGGGCGACCTGGCGCTGCGACCGGGCTGGCCCTCCATGTTCCGCGGCTATCTCCACGACGACGCTCGCTACGCCAAATGCTTCGTGGATGGCTGGTACATCTCCGGCGACCTGGCCGAGAAGGACGAGGATGGCTACTTCTGGTTCATCGGTCGCGCCGACGACATCATCAAGACCGCCGGCCACATGGTCGGCCCGTTCGAGGTCGAGAGCGCGCTGATGGAGCATCCCGCGGTGGCTGAGGCCGGCGTCATCGGTGTGCCGGATGAGGTGATCGGCCAGATCGTCAAGGCCTTTGTCTCGCTCAAGCCGCCGGCCAAGCCCAGCGAAGATCTGCGGCTGGAGCTGATCGGTTTCGGACGCAAGCGACTCGGCTCCGCGGTCGCGCCCAAGCTGATCGAATTCGACGACAACCTGCCCAAGACGCGCAGCGGCAAGATCATGCGCCGCCTGCTCAAGGCGCGCGACCTGGGTCTGCCGGAGGGCGACACCTCCACGCTGGAGTCCAGCGAGGCTGATGAGGCCGTTCACGAAGCGGACCGCCAGCCAGTGTTCGCCTGAGCGCCCCATCTGGACGCCCGGTTCCCTGCGCTCCAGGCGTCTAGATCGATCAACCCACGCAGGGTGTATCCGTCTGGACAACGACGATGCAGCCTCGAAAACATTTACTATATATATGGCGCCTGGTCTTGATCATCGGCGGTATGGGCATGCTGACCTCCTTCCCAGTTCGGGGAGGGCCAGGGTGGGGTATTACTCGCCTGGCAGATGAAATCCAAAGTAATCTGCACCCTTTCGTCGCTACACGAAGCGAAATCGCCCGTTCACCAGAAGAGGCCAGACCGCCCAACACGCCAGAGATCGGCAGCGCCAACTGGCCCAGCAACGGCGCGCAGCTCCAAACAGATCCCGCCGCGTCGGCCAGCTATCCCAGCGACCCCAGCGCCGACATTCCCTGGCAGCAGCCCTTTTCTGGGGTTGGCGACATCCAGGCCGCCTTCAACGACGCCCGCGCCGCAGAGAACGGCATGATCGGCGCAGTTATCCAGCCGATGACGCTGCCCAGCCAGAGCCTCTGGAATGCGATGGACGACGGCGAACGCGCGCTCTGGCTGATCAACCAGGAGCGCAGCGGCCGCGGCCTGGCGCCCTTTCATGGCGTCGAGAGCAATGTCACCGCGGTGGCGCAGGCCTGGGCCGAATGGCTGTTGGCCCACAACGCCTTCGACCACAATGCCGATGGATCCTCGCCGTATCTACGCATGGACGCCAATCCGGTCATCGCCGCCTGCCGCGACCCGCTGCAAGTCTCGGAGAATCTCTTCTTCGTCGGCACAACGTACTCACAGGGCAACGCTTTGCCCATCGAGTACGCCGTCTACACATGGATGTACGACGACAAGAAATATGGATGGGGCCACCGGCACGCGCTGCTCTGGACGCCGCTGAACGAGAACAGCGGGCCTGGCGACCGCGAGGGATTGATCGGCATTGGCCACGCACGCGGCGGTTATGTCAACCCATTCGACGGCAATTTCTACCCGATCACCGA
>JAAUPU010000047.1 GCA_012032975.1 Caldilineaceae bacterium
TATTGCCAAACAAACGAAAAGAGAAGCTGATCAGTTTTGAAATCTCGGCGATCAACTCAAAGAGACCCACCACGAAGCCCATCGTATTCTTGAAGGGATTCTGGAAAAATTTGCCGAAGTATTTCATGCCCAGGGATTGCACACCAAATACCTGAGTCATGATGACGGAAATAAAGGCCAGACCAAGGGTGAAGTTGAGGTCAGCCGACGGGCTTCTGAAGAGAGGAACCTGCTTCCCATGCCCCTCCTCTTCAGCTGCGGCCACAGAGGCAACCAGTGCCGGATCCGTGGTCGCCAGCAGATTGGCGGAGTCCATCGCGTGTTCGGCCTCCACGCCGTGGATCACGACAATCGAGCCGACGCCGGGCAACAGGCCGAAGTAGTTGCTGACGATGACCAGTAGAAAGATGGTAGCCACCCACGGAAAAAACTTACGGCTGTTGTGCCCGGCCACGCTCTCTGTCAGGTTGTACAACGCTTCAACCAACATCTCCATGAGGTTGGCCCAATTGTTCTTGGGAAGCAACCCCAAACCAGCAGCCGCCAGGAACGCAAATCCCAGGACGAGGATGTCGATGATGACCAGCGAGAGCATCGCGTTGGTCAGCCACTTCGGACCTCCAGCCAGGATGGGTTCAGCAGCGAGGGAAACGTGTGGGGGCGGAACGGGAAAGAGGCTGGTGATCAGCTGACCAACGAACAATGTGATGATGATCAACAGAAGGATTGAAAAGCCGGTGGGATTCTTGAGAACCGGGACTTTATTCAGGAATGCAATTTTCTGGAGGACGTACTTGTCCAGAAACAGAGCAAGTCTTGCGATTAGTCGCTCTAACACGAGGCGTCTCCTCCTTGGCGCAGGTAATGTGCCCACAAAACTTGTGCCGTGTCGGGCATGGACCACATTGGTTTCAAATTAGTCCGCGGTTGCCGCGGAGTTTGCAAGCGGATGGTCTTCAGAATCATCGGCGATATGGGCCGACATACTCGATTCGTCTTCACGGCTGCGTTCAGGTGCAATCTTCTCGACCATGACATCAAACTCTGCCAAGGTGGCCTTGCTGACTACAACCGAAGAGACTGGTATCGAAATCAGGCCGACAATGATCGTTGCAAATGGTGCAGTTCCGGATAGAAGGTCGATCATCACGCCAATCAACAGCGGCACACCAGTGCTCAACAAAAAACGAGCGCCAGACGGCGGATGTTGAGATGAACTTCCTCTGGTTGCAAGTCGTTGTACATGCCCCTGGGCTATTCCAACGTTGCATTCTCCGCCGCTGACGACAACTTTCAATTTTGATTCACATGCATTGACTGCGCTGTCAGCTGTGCGCGGGCTTTGGTAAATGTTGGGCGGATTATAGCAGCCGAACTTCTGATAGCGCAAATTTTCACATGTGCACTGAACACTACTTTTTGACGTTCGGCGTGGAGGATCAGAGCCTGTCATAGGGTCTGGCAGGCTCCACTTTAAGGAATTGCAGCGTGCTGGCGCGGCAATGCTGTCGTCACAGCAGGGGTTGGCAGCAGGTCAGTCGTTCGTGGTATTGATTTCTGGGGACAACTACATGGCAGGGTGTGCGACGCAGGCGCAACGTGGCTACGAGCTGGCCTCGCCGATGCGTTCGGCGCGTGCAGCTTGCCGCGCGCGCCGAGCCGCGCGCCGGCCGTCCTCCTGTTGCGGAGATGCACTGCGCATTGCGCTGAGATATCTCATGCAGCTTTCGTCGTTGCCGGCCAGGACATCGGCGGCCAAGATCGCGTTTCGGATCGCCTCATGGGTGGGGTTGGTGATCGTGCAGGTCATCCCCGCTGCGATGGCCATGGGAACAAAGGTGGCATCGATCAGGTGGCGATTGGGCAGGCCAAAGCTGATGTTGCTCGCCCCGCAGACTGTATTGCAGCCTAGCTCTTCGCGGATCATGCGGACCAGGGCAAAGAGGTCGCGGCCCGCGCCATTTACAGCACCCACGGGCATGGCAAGTGGGTCGAGGATCACATCCTCCCGCTTGATACCATATCGCTCCGCTCGCTCGACGATTTTCTTCGCGACCGCGAATCGAACCTTGATGTCGTAGCTGATCCCGCTCTCATCATTGCAGATGCCGATGACGGGCACATCGTACTCCGCGACAACGGGCAGGATGGCCTCCAGCCGTTCTTCTTCACCGGTCACGCTGTTGACGATTGGGCGCCCCTTGGCAGCTTTAAGACCGGCCATCAGGGCGGGGGTCACGCTGCTGTCGATGCTCAGCGGCACATCGGTTACGGCCTGCACGGTTTCTACGGCCCTGACCATCAGCTCAGGCTCAATCTTCTGAGGCTCGGCGCTGGGAACACCGGCGTTGACGTCGAGAATGTGGGCGCCGGCTGCGACCTGGGCCAGAGCATCGCTGGCCACACGGCTGAAGTCGCCGCGCTGCATCTCGGCGGCCAATTGCTTCCGCCCGGTCGGGTTGATACGCTCGCCGATGATGACGAAAGGTAGTTCCGGGCCGATCAGGACCGTCTGGGTGGGCGATTTGACAACGGTATGCATAGAGCGAGTTTAACTTTCTTTCCAGTGTGACCCCATGATGGGGCGTGTTGTTCAAGATGATCTGGTGGACGAACGTTGGCCGTCAAGCCAGAGCAAAACAATAAGCGCCGCTTCGACTAGTTTTGTGACGTAGGCCAAGTGGTGCGTGAGCCGATGAAGATCCAAATGATCAGGGTGACGGCCGTGTAGGCGATGAGCAGCCAACGTACCATTCCTTGATAGGGTCGCAACTGGGCAATCGGCAGATAGAGCGCGGCCAGCAAGACCAAAAACCCAAGTCCGTTCAAGATGAACAGCGTGTCGGGAAAGAGAAGCGAGATGTGAATCAGGGCTGTGGTCAGCGTCAGCAAGATAATCCCGTATTGTAGCGGCCCCAGCCGACTCCGTTCTTGCTCCATCTTTCTCCTCGCTTGTGCATCAATTCACTACTGTAGGCTATGGGCTACTTTACACTAGCTTGCGCTCGAATGCAACCGCACCTGTCTCGGTCCCCGAATCGGCTTGGCGTCGCCGGTTGCGCCTTGAGACAGGGCGCAACCACTGTCACACGGCGGCGCAGTCGCGCTTCGATTTTTGGTTTGCTGTAGGGTTGAGTAGACTGGCCGTAGGGGTCTACGTTACCGATGTATAGCGGCGGCCTCCCCAACTTGAGCGATGCCCTGGCGAGGGCACATATTCGACGGCGAGGTGGCATGTGGAAGAGTATATCAAGCTCGACCAATTTTTGAAGTTAGCTCGGGTGGTTCAAACCGGGGGAGAAGCCAAGTTTCTGATCCAATCGGGCGAGGTGACGGTCAACGGCGTGGAGGAGACGCGGCGTGGTCGCAAACTCTATCACGGTGACCTGGTCATGATCGAAGGGGAGGAGATGCTGGTGATGATGCACGATGTCGACGAAGAGGATTTCGACGAACAGGATACCGCCGAAGAGGACGAGGTCGAACAATAAGCCGACTACATCATGCTAGTCGCCAGTTGCCAGTTGCTGATCCACGACAGGGGGTTGTGAAGAAAGCTCGGGCGTAACGTGGACCGCTCCGAGCACCGCGATCCCGTCGGCTGCAAGCACAGGTTCTAGCGCAGCGATCGCGCATTCGACCATGCTGTCATCCGGCTCGCGAGTCGTTAGCTTTTGGAGTGCAAGACCGGGTGCAATCAGCAGGCGCATCAGCGGTTTTTGTCATGGGCGGCGCTGAATCGGATGATCTCATAGGCGATGCCGGCCACGATTGGCACCAACAGCAGACGGCTGACGAAACGTAACAGCAGCGCCAACCAACCGGGTTCGACCCCTGCAAAGGTCAGCGGTGCGAATAGCACGATGCTGATCACGAGTACATAGAGCAGGAAACTGGTGCCGCACCGTGTGTGCTGGACGCTAAACTTTTGCACCTCAGCGACCGTGAGTTCGTGCACCTGCCTCGTGGGCATTGATGGCCTTGTGCTCGGCACCATGATAGCCAAAGACGCGGCGCACATCGGGGATCAGGCTGATTGCCCAGAGGTAGAGTACAAAAACCGCCAGCCGAATCAGACCCTCTAGAAACGCATCGACCAGCGGATTGTCATCGAACAACCCTGCTAGCCAGCGGCTGGCAAAAGTCGGCAGCAGAAAAAAGAGCAGAATCGCAAAGATCAGGCTGCCGGCAATGGATGTCCACGCAACCGGTCCGGTGAACTCGATCTTCTCGTCCTCGTCCTCCTGAACGCTGACCTCCGCACTCCACATCAGGGCGCGCATCCCCAAGCCCAGGGCATCCCACAGCATCGCCAACCCGCGCACAAAGGGCCATTTGCCCCACGAGCTGATATAGATCTTGGCCGTCAGTGGTTCAGTATGCAGGATAATTTTGTTCTGCGGATTGCGCACGGCGATGGCCATGGTTTTGCGCCCCCGCATCATCACGCCTTCGATTACAGCCTGTCCGCCATAGTAGTGTTTTGCCATGTGGCGATTGTAGCATCGACCGGAATGGCGGGCAAACAGCCGAGGATCGTTCACGTATGCTAAAGTCGCCATCGTATCCGTTTGTTTGGCAGATCAAAGCCGGAATGCTATGCTATCGTTTTGGTAGAATCCAGACCATCTGGAGCTTCAGGGCGCTCTTAATCAAAGCCGAGAACAGGATCGTCATGCAGGCGCACCTGCTGGCCTACACCCAACAGAATCCAGCGCTTGACGCGGCCTCGCTGCAAGGCGTTGGCGACTTGGCCACGCTATGGGATGGTCGAGGCGACTTTGCCGAGAACCTGGTCGAGTTTGCCGGTCGCGTCTGCTATCGTAGCACCCATCGCATGGGCACCGCACCAGAGTTTATCCCCGCGCGTGTCCGCGAGGGACACGAAGACATCATCGAACATGTGGTCGCGACCCTGCGCTTTTCGGGCGGTGACGAGCCGCTGCGCTGGCGGATGTTAAACCGCCACTGCGAGGTGAGCGAGGTGGGCAGCGGCGAATGGATTGTCAGTGGCAACACACGGGTATGGCTGGATTTCTTTCGGCACGATATCGCCCGGGCCGGCCTGCCATTTCTACAATCGCTTGCGCCGAAAGTCTTTGCTGAGTACGGGGCAGATGAGGGTTCGTCCGGCCAGGCGCCCGCGCTTGATGTTGAACAAATGCCGCTCTCCTCTGACCAGTTGGAGCGCTTGCGACCTATCGAAGAACCGCCCATGCGGGTGACATTGCTCGGCTATACACAGCCGTCGTTTGGCGACCCAACCTTGGCGCTGCATCACGGCTCTGCCACTTTCTTTTTCGAGGGCATCAGCCGAGCCTGCACCCACCAACTGGTGCGCCACCGCCTGGCTAGCTTTAGTCAAGAGTCGCAGCGATATGTGGACCTGAGCAAAGGTGGCTGGCGTGCGATCGTGCCCGATGCCGTGGCGCAGTCCCCCGAGGCCGTCGCCGAACTCGCGGAGTTCTGGCGGATTGCCGAGGAAAAATACGAGCGACTGCGCTCGCTTGGCATTCGCAAAGAAGATGCCCGTTTCTTGCTGCCCAACGCCGCGGAAACCCGCATCGTCACCACGATGAACTTTGCGGCCTGGAGCCATTTTCTCTGGCTCCGCGCCGTGGACAAGGCTGCGCAGTGGGAGATTCGGGCCATGGGTCAGGCGGTACTCAAGATGCTCTATGCCATCGCGCCCGACGTTTTTCAAACACACTGGGACGTCTATCAGGAGAGATTTGCTGGTCAATGAGTTCTTACACTCGCTCGCATTTGAAACAACTGGAGTCCGAGGCCGTCTGCGTCCTGCGCGAGGTGGCCGCACAATTCGAACGCCCGGTGCTCATGTTTTCCGGGGGCAAGGACTCGATTGTCATGGCCTATCTTGCCCGCAGAGCCTTTTATCCAGGCAAGATGCCCTTTCCGCTGTTACACATCGACACCGGTCACAATTTTCCCGAGACACTGGATTTCCGCGACTATCTTGTGCAGCAACTGGGCGCCCGGCTCATCGTGCGTTATGTCCAGGATGCCATTGACAGCGGACGCGTGCTCGAAGAAACTGGCCCCAATGCCAGCCGCAATGGCCTGCAAACCGTAACGCTGCTAGATGCCCTGGCCGAGTTCAAATTTGACGCGGCGATGGGCGGCGCCCGTCGCGATGAAGAAAAGGCGCGCGCCAAAGAACGTTTCTTCTCCCATCGCGACCGTTTTGGTCAATGGGATCCCAAGAATCAACGGCCCGAGCTTTGGAATATCTACAACGGCCGCATGCACGTCGGCGAGAATTTCCGTATCTTCCCGCTGAGCAACTGGACTGAAATGGATATCTGGCAATATATAAGGTCTCAGCAGATCGAAATACCATCGCTCTATTTTGCACACCAACGCGAGGTGATCGACCGCGATGGTGTGCTGTTGGCGGTCTCTGATGTGGTGAGACCCCAGCCAAACGAGGCGGTCGGCACTCGTCTCGTTCGCTTTCGCACCATCGGCGACATGACCTGCACGGGCGCTGTCGAATCCGCCGCGGGCGATCTCGATGATATCATCTTCGAGGTTGCCGCCGCTCGGATCACCGAACGGGGCGCCCGTGCCGACGACAAGCGCTCTGAAGCCGCGATGGAAGATCGCAAGAAACAAGGTTATTTCTAGCTCGATCGCCATGAGATCCATCTGGCCTCAACTCTAGACGAGAGAAACATGATCCAGGAAACAGACGCCGTCACCTACAGCCGCCCGGGGCTATATTGCAGCAGCCGGACGACGCCTATCTCGCAATGGACCTGCTGCGTTTTACGACGGCTGGCAGCGTGGACGATGGCAAGAGCACCCTGATAGGACGGCTGCTCTATGACACCAAGTCCATTTTCGAGGATCAGCTGGAAGCGGTCGAACGGGCCAGCCACCAGCGTGGCGACGAATATGTGGACCTCGCGTTGCTGACCGACGGCCTGCGCGCCGAACGCGAACAGGGCATCACCATCGATGTGGCCTACCGTTACTTTGCCACACCCAAGCGAAAGTTCATCATCGCCGACACACCCGGCCACATACAGTACACCCGAAACATGGTGACCGGCGCATCGACGGCCGAGTTGGCCATCATCCTCATCGACGCCCGCAATGGCGTCATGACCCAATCCAAACGTCATGGCTTTATCGCCTCGTTGCTCCAGATTCCCCATATTCTGGTGGCGGTCAACAAGATGGATCTGGTCGACTACAGCCGTAGTGCGTATCAAGGGATCGTGGACGAATACACCGACTTTGCCAGCAGACTCTCTGTGCAGGACATGACCTTCATTCCAATCTCGGCGCTGAAGGGCGATAACGTCGTCCACAAGAGTGAGCGCATGCGTTGGTACGACGGCACTACCCTGCTCCATCATCTGGAGAACGTCAACATCGGCGGCAGCCGCAACCTGGTGGATTTCCGTTTCCCCGTGCAGATGGCGCTACGACCCAACCCGGATTTCCGCGGCTTTGCCGGCCAGATCGCATCGGGCAGCATCTCGCCTGGTGAAGAGGTTGTGGTCCTGCCCTCTGGACAGAGCAGCCGCGTGCGCGCCATTGTCGATTTCGATGGCGACCTGCCTCAAGCTGTGGCCGGCGATTCGGTCGTACTCACACTAGAAGACGAGATCGACATCAGCCGCGGCGACATGATCGTCCGCAAGCGCAACTTGCCCCAGGTAGCCAATCAGTTGGAATGCATTCTCTGCTGGATGGCTGAAGAGCCGCTCAATCTGGATGCTTCGTACATCGTGCGCCACACCACACGCGATGTGCGGGCCTATGTCTCCGAACTCAACTACCGGGTGGATGTCAACACGCTGCACCGCGAACCAGCCCACACGCTGCAGCTCAACGAGATTGGCCGGGTCAAGCTGACGACCACCCAGCCACTCTACTTCGATTCCTATCGGCACAACCGCGCCACTGGCAACTTTGTGCTGATTGATCCCCATTCCAACGCCACGGTCGCCGCTGGCATGATCCGCCGCCGTGCGCGTGAATTGGATGAGATTGTCGCCCACCAGCCGGAGCGACAACGTTCGACCAACGTGGTCTGGGAGGAGACGCAACTCTCGCGCACCATGCGTGAGCAGCGCAACGGTCACAAGGCGGCCGTGCTCTGGCTGACCGGTCTCTCTGGCTCTGGTAAATCGACGGTCGCCCGCCACCTGGAACGGCGCCTTTTTGAAATGGGCTGCCAGACTGTCTATTTGGATGGCGACAACGTGCGCCACGGACTAAACGGCGACCTGGGCTTCTCGGCTGAAGATCGCAAGGAGAACATCCGCCGCGTCGGCGAGGTGGCCAAGCTTGGCTTCGAGCACGGCGCGATCACGCTTTGCACCTTCATCTCGCCCTACCGGGCCGACCGAGATTTTGCGCGTTCCTTGCTGCCCAATGGCCGATTTTTCGAGGTCTACGTCAAATGCAGCCTGGAGGTCTGCAAGCGCCGCGACCCGAAGGGGCTGTACGCCAAGGCGTTGGCCGGCGAGATCAAAGAGTTCACGGGCGTATCTGCACCCTATGAAGAGCCGGAACAGCCGGAAATCCTGGTTGAAACCGACATTCAGAGTGTGGATGAGATCGTCAGCGCGATTCTCCAGCAACTCGCCCGTCATGGAATTGTAAACTTGTAGGGGCGAAGCGGCGCTTCGCCCTGTGGCGCTGACAACCAGGGGTGTCGGGCAAATCGGACAAGTCAGGCGACTTGCCCCTACAGATTTGGAATATCTTGAGGCATGGAGTGAGCCGAACAATGAAGAACGAACTGATCGCAAAGTTTCAAGAACGGCAGGCGCGGGTGGCTGTGATTGGCATGGGCTATGTGGGGCTTCCACTGGCCGTCAACTTTGCGCGTGCAGGCTTCGAGGTCTTCGGCGTTGATGTGGATGCCAGTCGGGTGGATTCGATCAACCGGGGTGAATCCTATATCGAAGACGTACCGTCGGACCTGTTGGCGAGCTTCGTGGCGCGATCATCTTCAGCGGAGACGGGATCTCCGGCTGATGGCGTACTGCGGCCCGGATCTCTGAGCGCAACCACCGATCAGTCGGTCTTGGCCCGTTGTGACGCCGTCTCGATCTGCGTGCCCACACCGCTCAGCAAGACCGGCGACCCGGACATTTCATACATCGTGGCCGTGGCCAAACAGGTGGCTCGCTTTCTCCATCCAGGCATGGTTGTCGTGCTTGAATCGACCACCTATCCTGGCACGACCACGGAGGTCTTATTGTCGATTCTTCAGGGGGAAGAGGCGCGGGTTCGCTCTGGCAACGACATCGTGATGGAGGATCGTCCGAAGCTCACGGTCGGCGAAGATTTTTTTGTCGCGTTTTCACCGGAACGGGTCGACCCAGGCCGACAGGACTGGACCACGCGCAACACACCCAAGGTGATCGGCGGCGTCACGCCTGCGTGCCTGGAGGCTGCCTGCGCCTACTATGGCCAGGCCATGGAAACCTTGGTTCCAGTCTCATCGCCGGAAGCCGCCGAGATGGTCAAACTTTTTGAAAACACCTTCCGTTCGGTCAACATCGGGCTGGCCAACGAGCTGATGATCATGTGCGACAAGCTTGGCCTGGATGCGTGGGAGGT
>JAAUPU010000699.1 GCA_012032975.1 Caldilineaceae bacterium
TGCCGAACCCGGCCACATCCTGCACCGGTTCCGCCGCCGGGGCTGTAAAGCTCACGCCGAGGACGCCGGCCAATTCGCGCAAAGTGGATTGGGCCGCTTCGTAAAATGGCCCCGTCACGCCCGCGCGACGCCCCGCGCTGATGGCGCGCACCAGTTCAAAGAGGGTGGCAATCGCGCTGGCGGTGTTGAAATCATCATCCATGGCCTGGATAAAGTCAGCGCGCGCTGCTTCAGTCGCGCTGCGTAGCGTATCGGCTTCGGGGCCGGTGGTCTTGTTGCCCTCGGCGGGCAGCAAGCCACGACTCAGGCGCGCCAGGACACGTTCCGCACTGGCCATGGACTCATCGGTAAAGGCGACTGGTTTGCGGTAGTGACCGGAGAAGATCAACAAACGTAGTGCGTCGCTGCTGTGATCCTTTAAGAATTCATCGATCGTGATCAGATTGCCCAGCGATTTGCTCATCTTTTCGCCGGCAAGCTGCAACATACCGTTGTGCATCCAGTAGCGCGCCATGGACTTGCCCGTGCGGCTTTCGCTTTGTGCGATCTCGTTTTCGTGGTGCGGGAAGACGAGGTCATTCCCGCCGCCGTGGATGTCGAGTCGGTCTCGCCCGAGGTGGTGGAGGCACATGGCCGAGCATTCGATGTGCCAGCCCGGTCGTCCATTTCCCCACGGCCCTTCCCATGCCGGTTCGCCTGGTTTGGCTGCTTTCCACAGTGCAAAGTCGCCGGGATGTTCCTTGCGCTTGTCCTCCTCGACCCGAGTACCCGAAATGGCTTCCTCCAGGCTGCGGCGGCTCAATTTGCCGTAGTTTGCGTCCTTGGTCACACGGAAGTAGACATCGCCGTCGATCTCGTAGGCGTAACCCGCCTCGCCCAGCTCGCTGATGAACTCGATGATCTCGTCGATCTCACTGCTGACACGCGGGTAAACATCGGCCGGCATCACGTTGAGATCATCCAGATGGCGCAAATATTCCTGTGCAAAGTGGTCGGCCAAAGCGACCGGATCCTGGCCGGTTTCATTGGCGCGCCGGATGATCTTGTCATGACGTCGGTAAAATTGGTCACATAGCGGACTGCGTAGCCGCGATAGCCCAGGTAGCGGCGCACCATATCGAAGACGACGGCTGCCATCGCGTGGCCCACATGGGCGTCGGCATAGACGGTCGGTCCGCAGACGTACATACGAACCTGGCCCTCCTCGATGGGCGTGAACTCCTCTTTGCGCCGGGTCAGTGTGTTATAAATGCGCAGGCTCATGATGGTCTACATCCCCACAAGACTTGTATCCACATGCTCTGTCCCCTGCAATCAGAAGTCTGGCCATCGACAGTAGCCAGACTCTGTAGACGCTTCGCCTGAAGCCCAGGAGCATGTGAAGTTCGATACCGGTCGGAACGACTGTCCAACCAACAAATGGACTCAACGGCAAAGTGACTTACGCACCGCTCGAATCCGGCACTGCAAAGACAAGCCGACCTGCATTGGTCTGAAGCACCTTGGTGACCTGCACGAGCACTTCCTGGTTGATATAGCGACGGCCATTTTCAACCACAACCATCGTGCCATCCTCCAGATAGCCAACACCCTGGCCAGACTCTTTGCCTTCCTGGATAATCTTAATTGGCATCTCTTCGCCGGGCAAGAAGACGGTCTTGACGGCATTGGCCAGCTCGTTGATATTCAGGATCGCAACCCCTTGCAACCGCGCCACCCGATTGAGATTGTAGTCATTGGTGACCACGGCCGCGCCCAGCTCCATGGCCAGGCTGATCAGCTTGTCGTCCACCTGGGTCGCGTCCTGCGGATCCTGGTCGATAAACTCGATGTTGACTTCTGGATCCTGTTGCAGTCGATCCAATATCTCCAGCCCGCGACGCCCACGGTTACGTCGCAACGACTCGGACGAATCGGCAATGTATTGAAGCTCGTTGAGGACAAAGCGAGGCACGGTCAGTTGCCCCATCAGAAAGCCGGTGGAGGCTACATCGGCGATCCGTCCGTCGATGATGACGCTTGTATCCAACAGGAGCAGATGCGGCGCCTGCACCGGGATCGGCGTCGGTTCCGGGACCGCCTGGTTGATGCCGAAGAGCGCAAAGAGATCTTCTTGTCGCTGGACGACGACCGCCGCACCCAGGTAGCCAAAATAAGGACGCCGACAAAGGGCAGGATCGAGCCAAAGGGCGCCGGTAACTGGGCAATCGGATAGGCCAGCAGCGCCGCGATCAGCAATCCAACGGCCAGCCCGACGGAGCCTGCCACCAGATCGGTGATCGGCACGTTGCGCATGCTGTTGCGCATGGCACGCGCCGGGGCAATGATCAGCCAGGGCGTGAAGATATAGCCGAGTGTCGCCCCAATGAAGGTCGCCGGCCAGATGATACGCGCCGATTCGGTCGTGAGGTCAGCCGTGCCGGCCAGCGCGATGCCCAGATAATAGCCGATGAAGCCGTATAAGAGCGTTCCGAGCACTCGGAAGAGCATGCCGAGTCGCATACTGTCGATCTCCTCTGAAAAAGGTTCAAATGAGTCCAAGGTCTGGCAAGTGGCTGGCCCACCACGCACAGGAGAGCCAATGATGAGCAGTATACCGTATTCCGACGAGAAGCGTACGATCCTCAGCCCAGCGGGTCACGCTGGACTGCAACCTGTCTATCCTATGAGACGGCGCACGGCCACGATTGTTCCGGCCTGTTGGCAAGATCCGGTGTTTGCGGTGTGGCACTCGGTTGGGCGCTCTGGAGCAAAGCGTATTTGTCCCGCTTGTTGGATTGAGGTATCGCATCGGTCAAGTCGGCGGAATCGTTGGCCGGTTGGCCCATCGATCTCGCGCCGAGGCCAATTCAGTTGGCCAGTTCCTGATAGAGTTTGAGAACCTGTCTGGCGGTGGCGTGGGCGGAGAGGCCGCGGCTAAACTCTCGCGCACGCTTGCCCATCGCCTGGCGCATTTCGTCGTTGCGGGCAAGATTTAGGAAGCGCAGGCCAAAACTCAGGTCGCTGTCTTCCGCGAGAAATCCCGTCTCGTCATTGCGGATGACATCGCTGATCCCCGGTGAACGAAAGCCCAGCGCGGGCAAGCCCGCCGCGGCTGCCTCAATATAGGAGAGCGGGTGGACTTCGGTCACACTGGCAGAGACGAAAAAATCGCTGAGGGCAGATAATCGGGCACCTCCTCGTAGGGAA
>JAAUPU010000700.1 GCA_012032975.1 Caldilineaceae bacterium
CGCCGACTGCGCCAACTGGAACTGCGCACCTCAGCGATGAACAGATCGCCGCCTCCATTCGTCTTGGGGAGCGCGCCGACGGGGAACACCTCGGATCAGTCATGCCTCACTTCACGGAGATGGCGGACGATGACGTAATGGACTTGATCGCCTATCTACGGTCGCAGGAGCCGGTCGAAAATGCTGTGCCCGACCGGGAGCTGACCGTTGAAGTTCATCACATGATCGAGGATACGTCGCCGGCAGAGGCGCCCACCGAAGGCGTTGAGCGGGGGGCGTACATCGTCGCATTGGCGCGCTGCACCCAGTGCCATACGCCAAGCAACGACGATGGCAGCAAGAACATGGACCTGTTCCTCGCTGGCGCCCCCTTCCGCGACACAGTCGCGCCCAACCTGACGCCCGATGAGGGGACCGGCCTGGGTGCCTGGAGTGAGCAGGAGATCGCCGACTTCCTGGCGACCGGCGTCTATGACGACGGCACCGAGTCCCACGGCGGCATGAAGGGCGTCGTCGACAGCGGAATCGGCATGCTGACCGACGATGACCGACTTGCAGTAGCGGCCTATCTGAAGAGCCTCGACCCGATTGACAATTTGCCGGAGCCTTCTGAATAGAGCGTTGCGCTTCGCGACAAGCGGGCCACGAACCGGTCCAGGTTGAACCTGGACCGGTTTTCTGTTGGGCACAGGCGTTGACGGTAAACTGGACAACCAACGCGCCCCCATAGGATTTCCACACGAGGTGAACTCTGTCTGCCGTTCGACCAGCCACCCTTGCGCTCCTCCTTTCCGCCTTGATCCTGTCCGCCTGTGCGCAGCCTCGGCAGACGGCGGAATTACCGGCAGAACCGCTGAACCGCGCGACGCAAGCAACGCCGACGCAACCCCGCACGCCAACCAACAGACGAGTCAACGCCACACCCACGGTCGTACCCTCCGTCATACCCACGGCCACATCCTCTGTCGTGCCCAACCGACAGCGAGTCTTCAATTCGCCGCTGCCGACGGGCGAACTGCGCGACCGATACACGGCTTTTCTCAACGATCTGGTCTATCGACCCGGCGAACCTGCCCAACGCAGGACGCCAGGCGCGGTCCTGCTGGTTGACAGGGCAGAGGGGCGCTTCCTGGAGGCTGCCGGTCTCTCTGACCTGGCCGAGGGCAAGACGACGGACACCGCCGATCTCTTCGAGATCGGCAGCATCACGAAGCTCTTTACCACCGTGATCCTGTTGCAACTCGACGAGGAAGGCATTCTGTCCCTGGATGACCTGCTCGCCGATTGGCTGCCCAACATTGCTGCGACGCTTCCCCATGGCGACCAAATGACTCTGCGCCAACTGGCGTCCCACACCGCCGGGCTCAACGAATATGAGCGCGACCTCTACCCCATGCCACAATTGCTAGGCGAATCGGATTTGCTGGAGCGCGGCTTCACACCCGAAGAAATCGTGGATTGGGTTGCCAAAAACAGACCGCCGCTCTTTGCACCCGGCGCGCCGGCCGCGTGGCAATACAGCAACACCGGCTTCATCCTGCTGGGCATGGTCTTGGAGTGGCCACGGGAGAGAGGCTACAGGAACTCTATGCAGAGCGCATCTTCGAGCCGCTGGGTTTGGAAAGTGCGCTCTTGCTGGATGGCGTGCCAGAGCGCGGACAGACGGTGCGCGGCTACAATGCGATGGACGGCGCCTATGTTGACGTGACGAATTGGAACGCATCCGGCGCATGGGCAGCCGGCGCGTTGGCCATGAATGCCGCGGATCTGGCGTCGTTCGCCCATGCGCTGGTCGATGGAAGGCTCTTTCAAGATGCCCCGGGCCAGCTCTCATCCATGACCGACTTTGTAAGCACCGGTCAGGAGAGGGGGTTCACCGGTTACGGTTTGGGGTTTGCTCGGCTGTCCGATGGTCGATGGGGTCATAGCGGTGGCACGCCCGGCTTTGGCGCTGGCCTGATCATCGATCCGGGTCTAGAGAGCGTTCTCGTCTTCCTGGGCAACAGCGGCTCGTTCAACTCAACCCGGAGGCGCTGTCCGATCTGATCAGCGCCTCTCCACCTCAACCATGAGCGTACACATCAACTCAGCACAAAATTCAAGTCCATCAAACTGGAGGAAAAGATGTCAAACCTAGTCGAATACAAACCGGGCACAGCGTTTCCCGGCGTGGTTGGCCGCACCTATGACCAATCTTCGCCCGCGTGGCCCGAACCGCTGCGAGCCAAAGAGGGTGCGCCCAATGTGCTCTTCATCGTTTTGGATGACACAGGCTTCGGGCAATTGGGTTGTTTTGGCAGCCCGATCTCGACGCCCAACATAGACAGCCTGGCCAACAACGGCCTGATCTACAACAACATGCATACCACCGCGCTCTGTTCACCGACCCGGTCTTGCATCCTGACCGGACGCAACCACCATTCCAATGCCATGGCGTGTATCACCGAAGCTTCCACGGGCTATCCCGGCGCCAATGGCAACATCCCCTTCGAGAATGGCTTCCTCTCTGAAATGTTGCTTCAACAGGGCTACAACACCTACGCCATCGGCAAGTGGCACCTGACCCCGGCGGACCAGATCTCGGCAGCCGGTCCCTACGAACGCTGGCCATTGGGCCGCGGCTTCGAGCGCTTTTACGGTTTTCTCGGCGGCGAAACCCACCAATACTATCCCGAACTGGTCTACGACAACCATCAGGTCGAGCCGCCCAAGACACCCGAAGAGGGCTACCATATCACCGAGGATCTGGTCGATAAGGCCATCAGTTTTATCGCCGACGCCAAACAGGTGGCGCCCAACAAGCCCTTTTTCATGTACTTCTGCCCCGGCGCGATGCACGCCCCCCACCACGTAACCAAGGAATGGTCCGACCAGTACAAAGGCCATTTTGATGCAGGATGGGAAGCCTACCGCGAAGAGACCTTTGCCCGCCAGAAAGAACTGGGCATCGTCCCGACGGACGCCGAGCTTTCCCGTCACGACCCGGATGTCCAGCCCTGGGATGAATGCTCCGCAGAAGAGCAGAAATTGTATGCGCGCATGATGGAGGTCTTCGCTGGTTTCCTCTCCCACACCGACTACCACATCGGCAGGCTGCTCGATTTCCTCAAGCAACTGGGCGAATTCGACAATACACTGATCATGCTCATCTCTGACAACGGCGCCAGTTCGGAGGGCGGACCCACCGGC
>JAAUPU010000701.1 GCA_012032975.1 Caldilineaceae bacterium
CAGCGGCACACTCTTTGGCCCGGCAGATGGGAAGGTGGCGGTCTGGCTCATGGCATGGTTCCTAATAGAAGTATCAACGGGCGCACACTGTCTCAAATGTCGATGTCAAACGCCCGCAAAGGCGGAGAAGCCGCCATCTACCGGTACAACGATCCCGGTGACGAAGCGGGCCGCGTCGCTGCTCAGCCAGAGCAAGGCGCCGACCAGTTCGTCTGGCTCGCCAAAACGGGCCATCGGCGTGTGGTCGACGATCTGCTGGCCGCGGGCGGTCAGGTTGCCGTCGGGCGAGAGCAGGAAGTCTCGGTTCTGCTCCCCGATGAAGAAACCGGGCGCGATGGCATTGACGCGTAAGCCTGGCCCATGTTTGGTGGCCATGTCTACCGCCAGCCAGCGAGTAAAGCTGTCGATGGCCGCTTTGGCCGCGCCATAACCGAGCACGCGCGTCAGCGGCCGGATGGCGGCCATGGACGAGACGTTGATGATGCTGCCGCTGCCTTTTTCGGCCATCACCTCACCAAAGATCTGTGTGGGCAGAACAGATCCCATAAAGTTCAGGTCGATCACGCGTTGGAACGCGGCGTTGTCCATGTTGAAAAAGGTAATGTCGCCCAGGATAATCGAGCCGGGGATGTTGCCGCCAGCCGCGTTGACCAGGATGTCGACCGTGCCCCATCGCGCCAGAAGCGTCTTTCTGGCGTCGGCCAGTTGGCCGGAATCCAGTGCATCTGCGGGCAGCGGCATGGCCTGACCACCGGCTGCAACGAGCGCGCCGGCCACTTCGGTCGCGCGATCCTCGCGCCGTCCCAGGATGGCGACCTTTGCCCCGGCTGCGGCCAATCCCCTGGCCATGGCCCCGCCCAGCACACCAGTGCCCCCGGTGACGACCGCGACCTTGCCCGCCAGCGAAAAGAGTTCGCTCGGTGCGAGTGAGTTTGTCATCTCAATTTCCTTTGCCTTGTGACTCTACGTTTGACTTTGGCTGTGACGCTGCCTGCGGTTCAGAATTGCAGCATGGCTTTGACCACACCGCTGGAGGGTTCGAGCCAGGAGGGAAACTGTTCGACCAGCTCATCTGGTCTGGCGCGGTGTGTTATCCAGGGATCCAGATTGATCGAGCCATCTTCAAGCTGGCCGATGACGTTGGCAAAATCAAGGCCGGATGCGTTGCGGCTGCTGAGCAGTGTCATTTCGCGTCATGAAAATCCGGGTCGTGAAAGGCGATGTCAGCCTGCACCAGACCCACGAAGACCAACTTGCCGCCGTTGGCCACGTAGCCAAAGGCGTTCTGCATCGAGTCCACATTGCCCGTGGCGTCAAAGACAACCGTCGGCAGGTCGCCATTCAGCAGCTCGCCCAATTGTGCGCGGATATCGCCACCGCGGGGATCGCTGAGATCGACCACTTGCTCGATGCCCAAATGTCGGCGGCAGAAGTCAATTCGCTCCGGGCTGACCTCCACCAAACTCACCTGGGCGCCGGCCAAGCGGGCAAACTGGATCGTCGAAAGCCCAATCGGGCCTGCGCCGATGACCGCCACTTGTTTGTCCTGCAAAAGTTCTGCGCGGCGCACTGCATGGGCGCCGATACAGAGCATCTCCACCAAGGCCAGGTGGTCCACCGGCAGGTTTTTCGCCTTGTGCAGCTTGGCAATTGGAACGACGATCTGCTCGCGCATGCCGCCGTCGATATGCACACCCATCACCTGCAGACGTTCGCAGCAGTTGCTCTTGCCGCGGCGACAGGCCTGACAAACGCCGCAATTCAGATATGGCTCGACGGCGCAGATGTCGCCGACCGCAAACGGATGAGGGGTTTCAGACGCGCCGAGAGCCACGATCTCGACACCGAGTTCGTGGCCCAGGATGCGTGGGTAGCTGAAGAAGGGTTGCCTGCCGCGGAATGCGTGGAGATCGGTGCCGCAGATACCGACGCGGCGTACCCGGACCAGTGCCTGACCGGCTGTCGGCTGACCAGGCAGTTCTGTGTCGGTCAGGCGGAACGAGCCGGGTTGGTCGAGGACGATGGTCTGCATGGGCTAGGCCATTGCGAGCAATGCCAGCTTGGAAACGCCGTTCTCGTCGCCGCTCCACAGTTGATCGCCAACCTGCTGGATGACCAGGGCCGGACGGCTGTCTGACAGCGGCGTCCAGGTCAGACCATCATCGGAACGCCAGACCTGCTCGGGATCGCTCAGGAGCCAACCGCCTGCGGTGGCCGCCAACGCGTTGACTTGCCGAGGCGATGCATCGACGGCCTCAAAGCTGTGGCCGCCATCGGCCGAACGCCACAGCCCAGCCTCCTCGGTACCCGCAAGAACGATGCCGGATGTGTGGTAATCTTTGGCGACGGCCAGGGTCTGGAAGACGCCTTCCGCGCCTTCCGCTCGCTTCCAACCCCGTCCACCATTGGGCGAGAAGTAGACACCCTCTTCGGTGCAGGCAAAGACCATCTGCCAGCGAGGCCAGACATTTTCTGGCGCAGGCGGCGCCCATGCCAGGGCCAAGACGTTGTAGCTGTGCAGCCCAAAGTTGCGCGTATACCAGTGGCGGCCCCGGTTGGTGCTGCGTAGAAGCCCGGCGCCGTCGGTGCCGGCCAGGATTACGCCGCTGGTCTCCACATTTGGATCGGCAGCCAGACAGAGTACCGGCGCGTCCACATCGTCGAACCAACCGGCCTGCCAATTCTCGCCATCCTCCAGGCTGAAGGCAACGCCAAAAGGCGCGCCGCCCACAAGGACGCGGTCGTGAATCGCGCAGCAGCAATAGAGATGCTGCTGGGGCTGTGCGACGGGTTCCAGTTCACCGTTTTGGACGCGAAAAAGACCTTCCGGCCCAGGCTGCCCAAAGGGCGTCATCGGCGTGCGAAAGAGAAAGTACAATGCTCATTTTATGGACTCATCGACTGTTCTGGTTTTTGTGATAGACAATCGTATCGGTGCTCAATGCCATGGTAGCTGTGCTGGCCGCGGTCTGCAGGACAACCTTGAGCACACCGGTCACATCCAGCACCCCAGCCTCGAACGCATCTACGACAGAATCGGAAAGCACATCGTAGGTGGCCGTCGGGCCGAAATTCTTGATCCGCTCGATGATGACACTCGACGAGGGCACATGTGCGTTGTCACAAATCTGGCGCGCGGGCGCAGTCAACGCACGGCGGACCACTTCCACCCCGCACCGCAATATC
>JAAUPU010000702.1 GCA_012032975.1 Caldilineaceae bacterium
CGACATGAGCGAGTACATGGAGAAGCACGCCGTCTCGCGGCTGATCGGCGCGCCGCCGGGCTACGTGGGCTACGAGGAAGGCGGCCAGCTCAGCGAATCCGTCCGGCGCCGCCCTACACCGTGGTGCTCTTCGACGAGATCGAGAAGGCCCATCACGATGTCTTCAATGTGCTGCTCCAGGTGCTCGACGACGGACGGCTGACCGACGGCCAGGGCCGCACGGTGGATTTCCGCAACACGGTTGTGATCATGACCAGCAACGTGGGTGCGGAGGCGGTCAAGCGCAGCCCGTTGGGTTTCGCGACGCCGGAATTCGACGAGAGCAAGTTCTCGCAGGGCGAATATACCACCCAACTGAAACGGCTTTTCAGCCCGGAATTCCTGAACCGCATCGACGAGACCATCATCTTCGACAGCCTGAACCAGGGGCAGATCAACGAGATCGTGATGATGTTGATGGACGACATCAGCCAACGCATGATGGAGATGGGCTTTACCGTCGAGCTGACCGAGGCCGCGGCCAGCCACCTGGCAGAAGTGGGCTATGATCCCAGCTATGGGGCGCGGCCGCTGCGTCGGCTGCTGCAACGCCGGGTGGAGAACGAGTTTAGCAAACGGCTGCTCAAGGGCGAATATCAGACCGGCGACCACATCGTGGTTGACTACAACCCGGATGCAGAAGGCGAAAATAAGCTCGTCTTCGAGCGGTTGGAGCAGGCGCCAATCCCGGTGGAGCTCCCGGTTACCGCGGACGAAGGCAGCGCGAAATAGCGCAACGCACGCGGATACCCAGACACTCTCTTTTTGGAAAAGCCCCGAAGGATATGATTCCTTCGGGGCCTTGTTTATTGGAGCGGATGATTGGCCCGACTGCATCTGCACTGTTCCCCACGGCCGAATCGTCGGATTTCACCATGAGATCGCTCGATATACCCAGCGCTTTTCCACCTCATCGCGGCGCACGCGGCCTTCGGCTTCGAGCAAGTCGAGGTAGCCAACGACCATCCACAGCCCCGCCATGTTGATCTGCGACCCACTAGGGGCATACATCGCCTGGGTCAGGCCAAAGACCGTCTCCACGCCGTTGTGTACATGGCTCAGGCACTCTGCTTTGCGCTCTGCGATGCGGAGAAGCTGCGCTTCGAGCAGCGAATATGTGTCGCGGATCGGTGCGCCGTGGCCAGGGAAGGTGAGGGTGATGTCGAGGGCCATCACCCGTTCCAGCGACTTCAGGTGTGTGGGCAATGGGCGTCCGTAGGTTGCGGCCGCTGCGGCCGTTTCGACGACGGGTGTCGGTGTGCGCGCCAACACCAGGTCAGACGAGAGAAGCGTCGCCGTCTCTTCGTGGTAGAAGCAGGCCAAGGTGCTGGCATGGCCCGGCGTGTGCAGGGCCACCCAAGACTGGTTGCCCATCTCCACACGCTCACCGTCATGGAGCCGATCCACCCGTGCGGTCGGCACGGAGCGGTACGTCTCCAAAACGTTCAACGAATAGCGCAACATCAACTGGCGAAAGTCGTCGGGCATGGCAACGCCGGGCAGGAATTCGTCGCGATAGTAGTCAAGCCGCTTCTGCCACTGCCCGCTGAAATCGGTCAGCCAGGGGTGGCCCGCATCGATGATCAGACAGCGGGCTTCGCTCTCTTCGCAGAGGCGCGCGGCTTGGCCGAAATGGTCGATGTGGGTGTGTGTGATGACCACGCGTTGGAGGTCGGCTACGGTCAGCCCCGCAGCTGCCAGAGCCGCGGTCAGCGCCAGCCACCCCCGCCTCGGATGCGTCCCCGGTGTCGATCAACGTGGGGACAGGTTCACGAAAGAGATAGGCGTTGACGCTGCCGCCATCGGCCTCGAACGGAAGCTTGATGCGGATTGGTTCTGGCCTTTTGGCACTCACAGGATCTACTCCCCACTTCGGACCGCTCCGTTGGCCGCGGCTGGCGATCCACCCGCGCATGGATGACGCCACAAGATGGCGAAACACAAGCCGATAGTTTGACGGCTTTTTATAAGGCGAATCCAAAATCAGATCCACGAAGTCCACGAATGGACGCCAAGATGCACGAAGTTGAGCCTCTCTTCGCGACCATTCGTGGATCGTTCTTTTCCCGCAATGGCCTTACCTTCTACGCCGCGCGGTTGACCACCTGAAGCAATGCGGTCATATACCCAATCGCATAGGCGCGGCCACGGTGGCCCCACGGCGTATCATCGACCATGGCCGGCACGTGGTCGGTGATCATGAAGCCGTCGAAGCCAACCTCTTTGAGCGTCTGCATTACGGCCAACGTGTCCACATTGCCCTCGTCGATAAAGCACTCGTTGAAGTTGGGGACAGTGCCTTGCACATCGCGGAAATGAATGTAGATCAGCTTGCCGCGCGCGCCGAAGTGGCGAATGGCGTCGATGACATAGTTGTGGCCGCCCATCTCCGACCAGCAACCCATGCAAAAATCCAGGCCGTGGTTGGGGCTGTCAAAGGTATCCATCCCGCGCTTGAACCCCTCAAAGCTGCCAAAGATGCGTGCGACGCCGCCCAGGCTCTCGACGGGCGGATCGTCGGGGTGTAGCGCCAGCTTCACGCCAGACTCCTCGGCCACCGGCAAGATGGCTGACATATAGTAGACATAATTCTCCCACATCTCCTCCGCGCTGTAGACTCGGGCGTGGGTCAGTTGATTGGGGTCGTGCTCGGCGAGGTTGAAGCGAGTGCCCTTGGCGCCGCCGCGCAGGGTGGCCGGTTCGGGCGTGCGCCAGACCGAGTTGGGCATCCAGTGATAGCCCAGGATGGGGATGCCCCGCACTCCCCGATGTTGCGGATCCGTGTCCGGAAAGTGTGTCCCGATGTCGCCGGCCGCGATGGCGCCCAGAAGGGCGTCCGTCACGGCATGCAAGACGACGTCGGCGTCGGAATGCCCGAGCAGATGCTTTTCCCACGGAATGTCGATCCCACCGATGCGAAGCGGACCACCCGGGGTCAGCCGGTGTACGTCCCAGCCCTGGCCTACTCGAAACAACGCATCCTCCCGCACTGCTTAGAAAGGCGGCACGTCGCCGACCGTTGATCCGTGAAGAACCACAACACGCACGCGCTGCCCTAGCTCGAGCACCGTCTTCTCCGCCGGTCCGATGACATGAGCCCGTCCCCGAGCGACAAAGAGCGCAACAACGGCCGGAGCTCTG
>JAAUPU010000703.1 GCA_012032975.1 Caldilineaceae bacterium
CAGGGCGACGTCGTCACGATCGAGACAGAAGGGCTGGGTTCGTTGAGCAATCCGTGTGTGGAAGAGAAGTAGAGATTAGAGACTGGAGACTGGAGACTGGAGACTGGAGATTAGAGACTGGAAGGTCGACGCAGTCTCCAGTCTCTAGTCTCTCTCACAATAAAGGTGAAGCATGTCACAAGAAGTCTTTCTCGTCACCGGCGCCATGGGCTGTATCGGCTCGTGGGCGTTGCGTAATTTGGTGCAGGATGGGGCAACGGCCATCGGCAGCGATTTAGCCACCGACCCGGTGCGCCCGCGTCAGGTGTTGAGTGCAGCGGAACTAGCGCAGGTCAAGTTTATCCAATTAGATGTGACCGACCTCAAAGCGGTGCGCGCGGCGGTGGAAGAGAACGGCGTCACGCACATCGTCCATTTGGCCGGTCTGCAAGTGCCCTTCTGTCGCGCCAACCCGTCGCTGGGCGCGCAGGTCAACGTCGTCGGCACGGTCAACATCTTTGAGGCCGCGCGCCACAATTGGGGCCAGGTCAAGGGTCTTTCATACGCTAGTTCGCTGGCCGTGCTCGGCCCGGCGGAAGAATATCCCGAAGGCCGTGTGGGCGATGACGTGCCGCTGCTGCCACAGACGCTTTACGGCGTTTACAAGGTCGCCAACGAAGGCACGGCGCGCATCTACTGGCAGGATTGGCAGATCGGCAGCGGTGGGGCTGCCGCCCGTACATTGTCTACGGCGTCGGGCGCGACCAGGGCATGACCAGCGACACGGCCAAAGCAGTGCTGGCCGCGGCCGCGGGCCGCCCCTATCATATCCGCTTCGGCGGGCCGGTGGGGCTGCAACACGCCAACGATGTCGCCAAGATGTTCATCGGCGCGGCGCGGGCCAACCATCAAGGCGCGGCGGCCTGCAATTTGCGCAACGATGTCGTCGACGTTGGGGACTACGTGGCCATGATCAAAGAGAATGTCCCCGGTGCGCAGATCACTTTTGACGCCGACAATCTCCTGCCCTTCCCGTGGGATCTCGATGACGGTGGCCTGCGCCACATCCTCGGCTCCATGCCGTGGACGCCCATCGCGAGCGCCATCCCACAAGATTTGGCCCAATTCCGTCGCCTGCTGGACCAAGGATTGATCGATTTGAAACAATTAGAGAATTGAGCGCATGGGGAAGTGGCTTCGTTGACTAAGGCCACTTCAAATAAATAACTATCCAGTACGGGCATGAGGTTGGGCGGGAGACCGCCGCTCCATTAGGCTGCGATTCCGCCCGCCCAACCGTTCGGCTGAGCTCACGGCGAAGCCTCGTGCCCCTACGCCGCTGGATACTTTATTATTTGAAAGTGCCTAAGTGATGAGTGACAAGTGATCAGTACATACTCATCACTCATCACTTCTCACTCATCACTCATCACTCATCACTTCTCACTCTCGGTTGCCAGCCACCGGAGATTCGTCATGATCGAAGCCGCCTTTGCCCAATTACGTCTGGCCGCCTCACTTGCACTGGGGCTGCCATTTTCGCCGCGCTCGTTGGATCGCATCATCGACAACTTGCAGGCTACCCGGCGGGAGTTTGGCGGCATCGACCGCAGCGGCGCTGAACTTGTACAGGGGCCGCCGCTCGACCCGGCGGCTATGCGCGCGGTACACTTGCGCCGTTTTCGCGCCCAGGCGCGCCGCGCCAGTCGCGAGACGGCTTATTATGCTGAACTCTTCGCCCGCCTGGCTCTCGACCCGACCCGTCTGCGCTGGGAAGACCTTGGGCGTATCCCTCCTACACCCAAGGCTGCCCTGCGTGCGCGGCCAGATGATTTTGTCTGCCGTGACGCGCAAGCGACGCTCAATTGCACCACTACTGGCACCACCGGGCGGCCAACCAACGTCTGCTTCTCCAATTACGAAATGCAGACCTACATCGCCTTCAGTACGATTGGCCACCTGGTTGCGGGCACGCTCAGCGAAGCCGATATTTTGCATATTGCCACCAGTTCGCGTGCCATGCTAAGCAACATCTGTGCAATCGGCGCAGCGCAGCGCGTGAGCACGCTGGTGCTTACTGGCGGGCTGATCGAGCCGGCGCAGACCCTGGCCTTGTTGGCCCAGGAGCGATCCATCAGCGGCAAGCACGAGCGTACCAGCGTGCTGTTGAGCTACCCCTCTTATCTGGGCGAACTCGTGGAAACCGGGTTGCGCCTGGGCTACCGACCGACCGATTTTGGTCTCAAGCGCATCTTTGTCGGCAGCGAAATGGTAACCGCAGGGCTGATGGCGCGCAGTCAGGCGTTGTTTGGCGCGCTGACCTTCAGCGAAGGCTATGGCATGACCGAAACCTGGCCTTGCAACGGCACCGTTTGCGAACAAGGTCATCTGCATTTTGAGCCGTCGTCGGCGCTGATCGAAGTCTGTGACCTGGAGACGGACGCAGTTGCACCGCCCGGCGCACTGGGCCGCTTGATTGTGACCCCGCTGCCGCCCTATCGCGACACAACGCTGCTGCTCCGTTATGATACCGAAGACTTGGTGCAGACGCTGGCCGAGCCGCCGACTTGTGCGTTGCGTAACCTACCGGCGGTTACACGCATGTTGGGCAAACGACGACTGTCGGTTGCGGTGGAGGGCGGTTGGGTCTATCCACGCCAGGTTCTGGAAGCACTGGAGGCGCTCGATTGCGTGCCCTTGCCGGCGCGCTGTGGCTTCTGGGCTGTTGCCGGCGGCGTGGCCGTGGAAGTGGTGGCGCGCGATACCGAGCCAGCCACGCGCCGCCAGATCGAGAACGCGCTGGAGGAACAGGGCGTGCCGCTACGTGAATTACATGTCTACAGCGACCGCAGCCAGTTGCGCCAACCCATTCCGCTGCGCTGTGATCTCAAAGAACTGAGCTTTGGTGATGCTGCAAGCCCGCCACCACCGCTGGACGTTTGGTCATTCTTGAGCAGCCGGCAGCGAGAGTTTACGCAAAACGCTTTTATTTCTTCATTCTGACCTTTTCGTACACTGTCAACAAAGTTTTTTGTCATTCTGAGGGGTTGTTTTTTGCCCCGAAGAATCTCTTAGGTTCTAGTCTGAAGATGCTTCGCATGAAACTGCCCATGCTCAGCATGACAATATCAAATTACTTTGTTGACAGTGTATTTAGGCTACTTCAAACAAATAACTATCCAGTACAGGCATGAGCTTCG
>JAAUPU010000048.1 GCA_012032975.1 Caldilineaceae bacterium
GCGGACATTTGTTCGATCCGGACTTTCATGAAGCGTGTGACGGTCTGCCGAACAATTCATCGCTGGACTGCATGATTCGCGTGTATCGTTCTTCCAGCGCGGCCATGCGGCGTTCCATTTTTTGTTCTTCGGACATTTCTTCCGGATTGGTTCCGGGATCGTCCAGCAGTTCGGTGGTTTTCAGCGGGTCGCGTTCGAACGGAGCGGCGTAGGGTTTGACCAGCAGCTGATACACCTGAAGCTGTTCTTCACTGAGTGCGCTGGAGGCCAGACCCGGGCCGCGAAGCCGGGCAAAGGTTACGCCCCGCGCTGCATTCACGGCGCGGGGGTAGGGGATTCCCATGCGCGAGCTTTTCGACGACATCCGACGCTGGAGAAAAGAGGGTCAGCGGGTTGCACTGGCGACGGTCATCGAGACCTGGGGTTCGGCGCCGCGACGACCGGGCGCAAAGATGGCCATCTGCGCTGATGGTGGATTTGTCGGCTCGGTGAGCGGCGGCTGTGTAGAAGGCGCGGTGGCCGAGGCTGGATTGGAGACGATTCGAAGTGGTCAGCCGCAACTGCTCCTCTTCGGCGTGGCTGACGAGCTGGCCTGGGAGGTGGGTCTGGCCTGCGGCGGCGAAGTCCAAGTGTTCGTCGAAAGAGTCGAGGATGAACGGTTGGCGGCTGTCGAGCAGTGGGCTTCGGAAGAAAGATCGGCTGTCGCGATCACCGTGGTCGCCGGACCCGAAGAGGCTCTGGGTCGCTGGATGCTTGTGGACGGGCAAGGCGGGCTTCAGGGCAACCTGGAGTTGACCAGCAACAACGAGATCCGCAAGAGCGCAGGAGAGTCGCTTCGAGACGGCGCGCCTCGCCGCGTCAGGCTGGCAGAGACGGGCTTCGATCTCTTTGTCGAGCCGCTCCTGCCCCGCCGACCCTGGTGATGGTCGGCGGCGTACACATTGCCATCACGCTGGCGACGCTGGCCAAAGCGCTGGACTATCGGACGATCGTGGTTGACCCGCGCCGGGCCTTTGGCAGCGAAGAGCGCTTTCCCCATGTGGACCGGCTGATCCAGGCCTGGCCCGACGAGGCCTTCGCCGCGTTGTCGCTGAACGAAAGCACAGCCATTGCGCTGCTCACCCACGACCCCAAGATCGACGACCCTGCCCTGGCGATTGCCCTGGCCAGCCCGCGTTCTACATCGGCGCGCTTGGCAGCCGCAAGACCCACGCCGAACGCATCGCCCGTTTGGCAACCGCAGGGTTCAGCGATGCCCAGATCGCACGCATCCACGCACCCATCGGCCTGGAGATCGGGGCACAGATCCCGGAAGAGATTGCGCTGGCCGTGATGGCTGAGATCGTTCAGTCACGCCGCAGCAGTGCGACATTGTCTTGACGCCCGGCTCACGCGCCCCCGCCAGCTCCTTCAACCAAACGACTTCTTCAAATAGTCGTCCAGCCGCTCATCAAGCGCCTTGCCGTCGAGCTCCGAGTGACTCAACGCCTCCAACATCTGGCCCGTTGAAGGCAGATCGGAACGGTTCAGCGCAAACTCTTCCACGGTTCCTGGTCAGCCACATCGACCAGTTCATAGCCCACATCGCCCACGCACGGGCCGAGGATGGCCATCAGCTTGGCCGGCGTGCTGCCGACATTGAAGGAGGCATGAACCCGATCCGCGGGGATGAAGACCGAGTCGCCTGATCTCAGCAACCGCTTCTCCTCGCCCAGCCACTGCTCAACCTGGCCTGAGATGACGTAGATCACCTCTTCCTGGTCGGGGTGCTTGTGGAAGTTGTGGCCGTGGCCGGGCGACAGCGTCACCTCGATGACGGTCAGCGCCGCAGCGCCGGTGGTGGGTGGCCGACTCAGCCAGGCCAGCGAGCCCCAGTCTAGCTCCTCGCGGTCTGCGTCCGCGGCTGGGATGAATTTTCCGTTCATGGTGTTGCTCCTGGTGGGTATGGTGACGGGTAAAGCGGACGGGATGGCGGGATGAGTCAAAGTCATCCCGTCATCCCATCATCCTTTTCAAGATCAAATGCCCCAGTGTTCATCGATCGGCGCCTGGAAGGTCCGAATCTTGCCATGAAAGACATCGTCCACGGAAACGGGCTGACCACTGTGGGCGGATTCGTAGAGCGCCTCGCCGATGGCCAACGAGCGAAGCCCTTCCCAGCCGTCCACCTCGGGCCGGGCGCGATTGCCGCGCAGCACTTCCAGGAAGTCCCAGATCTCGATGGCAAAGCCGTCCTCTGTTCCGCCGGGAAAGAGCGCCTCCCTCTCGGCGTCGCTGCGCGCGGCCAGGTGCATCGTCTCCACCTCGTCCAACGAGTAGGTCGCGCCATCGGAGCGCACCAGCTTGCCGGCCTCGCGCTGGTCCGGTCTGCGCTCGAAGAGGTGAAAGATGCGATAGGGGCTTGGGGTTGTGTCCTCCAGCGAGCCTTCGCTGCCGAAGAACATCACATTGCTATGTGAATCGCCCGGTGCGGCCAGGCTCCACGCCCAGACGCCGGTGACGCCGCTCTTGAAGGTCAACGTGGCGAAGATCGTGTCCTCAGGTCGCTCCTGCACCGTCCGCACCGTGCCAGATTTGAGTTCGCGCATCTCGACATAGACCCGCTCCAGTTCGCCGAAAAAGTAGCGCATGCTGTCGCAATAGTGAAGCCACTGTCCAGCGCCATGGCCGCCGCCGGACATCATCCGGTCGCGACGCAGCGCACTTGTCGGCACGGTGCATTTGGATCTTCGATGGCCGGCGGGCGAGTGTAGTGATGGAAGAAGGTCATCGGGTTTCCGATGAGTTTGGACTCGTTGAAAAGCCAGTGCGCGGCGCGTTGGCCCGGTTGCAGGCGATGGGGCACGGCAGTGGCCAGCACCTTGCCCGTGCGGTCCGCAGCTTCGGCCATCAGCCGGCCGGCCTGGATCGTCACGCCCAGTGGCTTCTCGCACAGCACATGCACGCCTGCCTCCAGGCAGTCGATGGTGATGGTGTGGTGAAGACCGTGGGGAAGACAGAGGTCGGCGCCGTCGATGGTCTCTGTGGAGAGCAATTGTTGATAGTCGCTGTAGATGGCAGGACGCCAGCCAAAGCGTTCTTCCAGGTCCGCGGCCATGGCCTGGGCTGATTCCTGATTGGCGTCGCAGACCGCAGTGACGACAAAGCCAGCGCGGCCGCGGTCGATCAGGTCCTGCATCGCGACGACATGGCGACGTGCAATGCCGCCGCAGCCGATGAAGGCAAGGGTCAATGGTTCACTGCTCATCGAATCGATTCTCCTTGGTTTGGTGTTGGTTCAGTACGCGAAAACCGGAGCGGTCCGCGGGTGCGAACTGCTCCGGTTGATTCTACGCGACGGGTGATTATCCCTTGATTCCAGTGAGGGCAATGCCCTGGACAAAGGTCTTCTGCAGGAAGAAAAAGAGCATGATAATCGGCAACGTGATCAATACAGAAGCGGCCATCAACAAGCCCCATTCGCGGCCATATTGGGAACTGTATTGGTAAAGCCCCAGAGAGAGCGTAAAGTGTTCCTGGTCGTTCAGGTAGATCAGCGGCCCAAGATAGTCGCGCCAGCGGGCAATAAATTCAAAGATGGCCACGGTAGCCAACGCCGGTTTGGCCAGCGGCAAGATCACGGACCAATAGATCCTGAATTCACTGGCGCCGTCGATGCGCGCCGCCTCCGAAAGTTCCATGGGAAGGGTCATGAAGAATTGACGCAACAGGAAAATGTAGAGTGCAGCGCCGAAGAAGTTGGGCACGATCAGCGGTCGAAAGTCGCCGACCCAACCCAGACCCTTGAAGACCAGAAAGAGTGGGATCAATGTCACCTGAAAAGGCAACATCAAGGTCGCGACGGTCGCGATAAAGAGCAGGTTGCGGCCAGGCCATGGGATGCGGGCCAGACTGTAGGCGACCATCGAGCAGGAGATCAGAATGCCTATGGTGGAGACGATCGCGATGATCAGGGTGTTCTGCAGATAGAGGAAGAAGGGGATATAGGTCACCGCGGCGGGATAGTTGATCCAGTTGGGTGGGATCGGCACCCAGATCGGCGGGTAGGCGTAGAGCATGACATCCGACTTGAGAGATGTAGAAACCATCCACACAAACGGCAATATGAACAGAAACGCAGCCGGAATCAACGCCGCATGAAAGAGAATGCTGCGCGTCGTCTGTCGGGCCTGTTTTTTGCTAACCCAGCCGCTACGAGATGATGCCGATTGGGGCGCTTGCTTTGTTTTGACCGCCATGAGGATCTAGGCTTCCTTCTTGAAAAGCAGACGATGTAACTCAACGCAGACCAAATTTTCGCCGTGAATCCAGGGGGTGACGACGAGCGCCTGTCGCGCCTAATTGGCGCCGCCATAGAAGACCCATCGTCGAGAGGAACCGAAAATGAGCAGCGTGATCAGCAGGGTCACCATAAATAGCAACCAGGCCATGGCAGACGCATAGCCCATCTGAAAGTATTGAAACGCGTTCTTGTAGAGATAGATCGAGTAGAACATCGTGCTGCCGGCTGGGAAGCCTGTGCCGCCGGTCATGATATAGGGCACAGTGAAAAACTGCAACGCGCCGATCACCGATGTAATCAGGTGGAAGAAGATCACCGGCGTCAACAACGGCAAGGTGACATTACGGAACTTACGCAGAAAATTGGCCCCGTCCACATCCGCAGCGTCATAGAGGTCTTGGGGCACATCTTGGAGACCGGCGAGGTAGAGGATGATCTGCTGACCGATGATCCAGAGCGCAAGGATGATGATGGTCGGCATGGCCCAGGTCGGACATGTCAGCCAGCAGGGTCCGCGCAATCCCAGCCAGTTGAAGGGATGTTGACAAGGCCGGTGCCCGGCGTAAAGAGATAGACCCAAACCAGCGCCAACGCTACCTCTGGCACCAGGGTAGGCAGAAAATAGATCGTGCGATAGACGACCTGTCCCCTGATCTTGGCATTGAGCATCAAGGCCAGGCCAAAGGCAAATATGATCGCAAACGGGATCGAAATAATCGCAAAGAGAAAGGTGTTGTAGACAGCCTGCCAGAAGATGTCGTCCTTGGTAAAGAGCTCGATATAGTTGCTAAGCCCAACCCAACGAGGCGTCTGAACGGCGTTAAACGTGGTGAAACTGTAATAGGCAGACGCGAACGTAGGATAGATCCAGAACATGGTCAGCCCCAGCAACCAGGGCGATGCAAAGAGCAGGCCATTGATGGTGTTGCGTCGCGTGGGGGTTAGCCATCGTTTGCGAGGTCTTGCGGTCTCGGTCAAAGTCGCCATGGGAGACACCTTCTCAAAATGCAGGCGACCGACGCTCCTGGATAGATGCCAACAGCGCCGGCCGCTTGCAAAAGTCGTATTACCTCAAACGTAGGACGAACCAGATCTTAGCCGAAGAAACCGAGTTCCTCAAGTTCCGTATTGATCGTCTCGTCGATGTTGGTCAGCGCTTCTTCCGGCGTCTTGGTGCCGTGAGGGATCTCGTCGCGGAAGGCTGTGACCTGCATGTCCCAGAGCTTGCTGCCCAGAGGAATCGGAGGTCGCGTATGCGAGGAGAGCAGCAGATCCATGAAGACGGCATGGAGCGGGTCTTCGCGGAAGAATGGATCCTGTGAAGCCTCGATGTTGGTCGGGATGTGGGCCGTATCTTTGTTGTACTTCAACTGGCCAACTGGACCACAGGTGAAGTTCATGGCGTCGAACGCAGCTTCCATGTTCTCGGCGCCCATGGGTATCGCCCAACTCCAGCCACCGGCCCAACTCGCATGGGGAGCCGACCCTTCAGGACCGGGCATCGGCGCGGCGCCGTAGTTTCCATCTGGCTTGTAGCGAGCTGCCTGGGCAACCTTCCAGTTGCCGCTGCATGTCATGGCGGATTGGCCGGTCCAGAAGTAGTCGTTGGCGTCGTTACACGCGCCGCCAGAACAGGCGGCCAACATGGCGTCCAACTCTTCGACGCCGATCTGGTCCACGAAGCCCTTGAACCATGTCATGGCCTCGATGTTCTTGGGATCGGCAAAGGTGATCTTCTTCGTGTCTGGATTCTGGAACTCACCGCCGAAGTCGAAGCCCCACGTGTAGAGCCAGGCCTGGTCGTACATGGGGTTGAAGCCGTAGCGGGTGATGCGCCCATTGCTGTCGCGTACGGTCAGGGCTTCGGTGTACTCCATCAGTTCATCCAGGGTGGTTGGCGGTGATTCTGGATCCAGGCCGACCTCCTCGAAGATATCCTTGTTCCACCAGATGCCACGGGTATCGGTGTCAAAGGAGAGCGCATAAATGCCATTCTGGTAGACTGTCTCTTCCCAGGCGAATGGGTAGTAGTCCGATTCGGTCACGCCTGCGGCATCCGCGAAATCGGTGACCTCGGCAAAGAAGCCCTGTTGCGCAAACTGGGGCACGGTGAAGCGGTCTGCCATGTAGAGCGGCGGCGGATTGCCGCCAGCGACGGCTGTCAGCAACTTCTCAGAAGCCTGACTGCCTTGGCTTGAGGCAATATAGACAAATTCAACGGTAGAACCCAACTCATTCTCAGCGTTGTAGATGTCGAAGATGCCCTTGATCGACTCCTCGCCAAGACCGGTGCTGGCGCTCCACGCTTCCAGCACTGCTCCTTCCGCGGCTGGAGCGGCTTCACTGCCACTTCCGGTGTCGGCGGCAGGCGCCTGGGCAGCCGGCGCCGCACAGGCGGCGAAAACCGCTGCGCTTGTGGCCAAGCCTGTGTATTGGAGAAACTGACGACGTGAGAACCTTTGCTTCATTGGGTATGCCTCCTGGCAATGGATAGATTGGATTCAACTGTGAATCAAAACCGCGAGGTAGGTGATGGGGAAGATACAACGAACGTGCAGGGCGCTGATCTGAGCAGACTTTACATCCGTTGCTGCCTGCAATCATAATGAGTTTCACAGCCATTGTCAAGATTTCGGCCACGGGCCAAGGTATTCCAAACCAGAGGCGACCCCGGTCAGTTTCCTGGAGAAGACGCCAAACCCCATCTGCCGAAATGATTTGACAGTGCCTGGTGCTTCTGCTAGACTCTTTCAGTGCATTCATTTCGTAGAAGCACGAACTGTTTGGGGTAGTCGCAATGTCTCGCATCTGTCGAATTCTGTTCGGTCCACAGCATAGCCAGTTCGCGAAACCGTCGTCTGCTCCCTGATCGAACGAGCATGTTGGATTGTTTGGGTCGTTGGCGATGATGATCGCGGCGACCCTTTTTTGATTGGTGCGTGAGCTTCTACTTTTTGCCGGCCGTGGGGCAGCTTGCCCTGCGGCGCTCTTTTTCGTCCGCGTCACTCCCCTCTTTACCAGACCGCGAAAGGAGACTCTTTTGTCAACACTGCTTCGTAAGGCGCTTTCAGCGCACTACCCGAAGAAAGAGAGAAAACCATGAGTGGTCGGCTGTCTGTCTACACACGTTTGCTTGGCTATCTGCGCCCCTATCGTCCCCAGGTTTTGATCGCCTATATTTCCATGTTCATAGCCACCCTGCTGAGCCTGCTCGTGCCGCAAATTATCAAGCAGGCCATCGACTATGGGTTGGCCTCTGGTCAGGGCCTGTTGTTGGTGGCCGCCGGCGGCTAATCCTGCTCATTGCGGTGATCCGCGGCGCGGTCTCGTTTGGCCAGCGCTATTATGGCGAGTGGCTCACCCATCGCGTCGCCTATGACCTGCGCAACCATTTTTACAGCCGGGTGCAGAACCTGCCCTTTGCCTTCCACGACCGCGCCCAAACTGGCGACCTGATGAGCCGCGCCACCAGTGACATCACCGAATCCGAACGCTTTGCCGGCATCGGTCTTATGGACCTGATTTCGACCATTTTCCTGCTTGTCGGCGTGGTCGTGGCCGTCTTCTGGGAAGATCCGTCGCTGGCGCTGCTCGTCTTCATTCCCATCGTCGTGCTGGTGGTGACAGCGCTGCGCTTTGGCAATATCATCCGCCCCATGTTCAAGCGCATTCAGGAGCAGATGGGCGTACTCTCGGCGACCATGCAGGAGAGCATGACCGGCATCGGCGTGGTCAAGGCCTTTGCCAAGGAACCCTACGAACTGGAAAAGTTCGACCGCGAGAACGACAAATGGTTTGAGCAGCGCTACACTGCGGTCAAGCTTTGGGCCAACTACTGGCCCCTCTTCAACCTGATCCTCGCGGTGGCCGTCTTCCTCCTGTTGATGATCGGCGGCTCGCAGGCGTTGGCCGGCACGATCACCGTGGGCACACTCTTCGCCCTGATCTCCTATGTCATGATGCTCAACGGTCCCGTGTTGCGGCTGGGGTTTTTGGTCAACATGGCCGCAACCGCCAGCGCCAGCGCCAGCCGCGTCTTCGAGATCATCGACCAGCCCAACGAGGTCGAAAACGCCCCCGACGCGGTGGATCTGGAGCACGTTCGGGGCAAGGTGCAATTTGAGGCGGTCAGCTTTGAATATCACAAAGGGCGCAGCATTCTGCACGACATCAACTTCACCGCTCTGCCCGACCAGATCGTGGCGCTGATCGGACCGACCGGCTCCGGCAAGTCGACCATCACCAGCCTGATCCCCCGCTTCTACGACCCGACAGCAGGCCGCGTCCTGATCGATGGCGAGGACATCCGCGGTGCCAAGGTCGCGAGCCTGCGCCATCACATCGCCACGGTATTGCAGGAGCCGTTTCTCTTCCGCGCCACCATCGCCGAGAACATCGCCTACGGAGACCCGATGCGCCGCTCGATGAAATCGTGGAGGCGGCCAAGGCGGCCAGCGCGCACAACTTCATCGAGACTTTCCCAGAGGGCTACGAAACGATGGTGGGCGAGCGAGGCGTCACCTTGAGCGGTGGCCAGAAGCAGCGCATCGCCATCGCCCGCGCGCTGATCCGCAACCCGCGCATCCTGATCCTGGACGATTCCACCAGCAGCGTGGACACCGAAACCGAGCACCTGATCCAGGCGGCGCTGGCCGTGTTGATGAAGGATCGCACGACCTTCATCATTGCCCAGCGGCTTTTGACGCTGAAGAGTGCAGACCAGATCCTGGTGCTGGACCACGGTCGGATTGTCGAACGGGGCAGGCATGATGAACTGCTGGCTGCGGACGGTCTCTATCGGGAGATCTACGACCTGCAACTGCGCGACCAGGAAGAGTTTACCTCGCTCCTGGACCCATCCGCCCTGGCAGAAGTGGCCCTTGGTGAAAAGGTGAAGTGAACAGATGAGCCAAAATGGAAACCCACCCAGCCAATCCAGAAGCTCAGAAATTGTGAAGTCGATCGGCGGTCGCTCGTGGCTCTTTGGCACACGCTTCAGTGTGGAAGAGCAGGAACGCATCGCGCGTGAGGAGAAGATCAAGGATCTGCTGCCAGAGGACGAAGAAGCGCTTGGCAAGGCCTATGACGGCGAGTTGGTCAATCGCCTGCTCTACTATCTGCGTCCCTATCGCGTGCGCATCATCGGCGCCGTGGCCATGATGATCGTTTCGTCGCTGTTGACGGTGGCTGGCCCCTGGCTGATCGGCGAGGCCATCGACAAGGGCATCGACTCTGGTTCGGCCAGCGAGTTGCGCTTCTGGTCCATCGTCTTT
>JAAUPU010000704.1 GCA_012032975.1 Caldilineaceae bacterium
GAGTACGCCTTCGCTGAACTCTTGGAGATAGGTCTGGACTTCGGCCACCGGAATCGGCTGCTCTGGACCGGCCGGGATGTGGATCACCCGCCCACCGCGGCCCAACTCGTGCTTGACCATGGGCTGGCAATCGTCCTGCGAGCGAGTGAAGACATCCACCTGCACGCCCATACAGGCGAGGGTGCGGGCATAATCTCGCACGTAGACATTCATGCCGCCGGTCTTCTTGCCCCCAAGCAGGGCCAGTGGACAGGTATGCACGCTCAGCAGGGCGACCCTCTGCACCGGTAAAGCGAAGCTCAGTTCCATTTTGCCTTTCCAGGAGCAACTAGCAGATCACTTGGCGATTCGCCATCTATAGCACTATGTTTGTCATAGTACCACAACAAGGTTAGCATTGTCGCCCGATCACTTCTGTAAGCACGAGGCAAAAGATCACGCCCATGTCCAACGCACTGCGCACACAGTACGATGCCATCTATCTGTCACCCCATCTGGACGACGCGGCACTCTCCTGCGGCGGCCAGATTTTTCAGCGCACTCGGCGCGGGGAAGCCATCCTGGTCGTCTCGGTCATGGCGGGCGATCCCTCCGAAGTGGTCGTGTCTGACTATGCGCAAAGCTTGCATACACGCTGGGCGTTGCTCGCGTCGGCGGCCGACGCCCGTCGCGCAGAGGATCTGGCTGCCTGTCGCGTGCTGGGTGCGGATGCGCTGCACTGGGATGTGGCCGATTGCATCTATCGAACCGACCCTCAAAGCGGTCTGCCCTTCTATACCTCCGATGATGACATTTTTGGCGCCATCGCGGTCGCCGAAACGACGCTCGTCGCCGAACTCGCCCGCCGGCTGAGCGCGCTGCCGCCAAGCAAGATTCTGTTCGCACCGCTCGGCATCGGTCACCACGTCGACCACCAGTTGACCCGCGCCGCGGCCGAAAGGAGCCACGCACCGGAGAGCCTCCGCTACTATGCGGACTACCCCTACGCGCAGGATGAAGCGGCGCTTGGCGAGGCATTGAAGACGATCAATACTCCACTGCAACTGGAGGTGATCCCCCTCGATCCCCAGGCCCTGAATGCCAAAATCCGCGCCATCTCCGCCTACGCCTCGCAGGTGAGCACCTTCTGGGCCAGTCACGATGAGCTGGTCGAACAGGTCACGCACTTTGCCATGAACTGCGGCGGCGAGATGCTGTGGCGACCCTGATCGGCTGTTGACTTGCTGGCTCCATTGCCAGGCCTTGGTACGCAGAAAGTGCATCAATTCACAGTACACTACACGCGGACGCAGATGTCCGTTTCGCGGGATCTATGAAAAATCGTGGGTTCGACGAATTTCGATCATTCGAGTAAAATCCCGGCAAACTACGTTCGCCTCACCATCATCAGATTAGGAGTGATCATGTCTACAGGAAAAATCGGGGCCAGCAACTCTTCCCTGCTGCTTGTTCGTTGCTTTGCGGCATTAATGCTCTTTGCCCTCCTCGTCAGCCCGATCAAGTCTGCACTCGCTGCCGACGTGACTGTCACGGTGGACACAACCGTGGACGACAACAGCAAAGACGATTGTCAGGCTGCGGAGGATGATTGCAGTCTGCGCGGCGCGATCAGCCTGGCCAATGGCGACGCGGCCAATAGCTACACCATCGACATCCCCGCCGGCAATTACATCCTCTCGCTGACCGGGGCAGACGAAGACGCCAACGCCACCGGCGACCTGGACATCACCCGCAACATGGCGCTGACCGGCGCCGGCCCGCAATTGACCGTGATCGACGCCGACGGCATCGACCGCGTCTTTCACATCATGAACGGCGCCCGGGCCGCACTGTCCGATCTGACTGTAACCGGCGGCGTCCGACCTGGGTCAGGCGATGCAGGAAGCGGAGGCGGCTTCTACGTCCCGCAGAGTCACCTCAAGCTGGAGTCGGTGCATGTGGTCACGAACACCGCTAATTGGTTCGGCGGCGGGATCACGATGATCGACGCGCCGAATTCCCTTGAGATCCTTGGCGACAGTCTACTGAAAAACAATCAAACTACGCTCTACGGTGGCGCACTTTATCAGGGGAGCGGCACGACAGCGATCACCGACACCTTGATCATCTCCAACACAGCCAGCCGTGGCGGCGGCATTGTGACCACAGGCGGCATCGCGACGCTCACTGCGGTGGATGTGATCTCGAATACGGCAGTAGGAGGCCCAGGCGGAGGCATCTGGAACGCCAGCCACTTGACGCTGCACGATGTAAAGATACTCTCGAACACGACTACTTCAGAGGGCGGCGGCCTCTTTAACTCGTTGGCTGCGTTCGGGATCACGATGACCGGAGCAAGCCTTATTCAGGGCAATGCCGCCGTATCTAGCAACGGCGGTGGAATTCACATCGACAAGGGCTTTGTCAGGCTGTATGGCGCCCACATCGTCGGCAATCAAGCCATTTATGGTGGGGGTATCAAACTGGAAAATGGCGACCTGTTCCTCGATGCGGCCCAGGTGCTCACCAACACAGCGAATGTGGGCGCCGGGATCGACGTCGATGGTGCCACCGCGATCCTGACCGCAACCAACGGCACGTTGATCCAGGGCAATGTGGCCGTCAATAACGGCGGTGGGATGCGCGTCTACACGGGAACCGTCAGGCTCGACGGCGTTCGGCTGCTTGCCAACACGGCCAACGCGGTCAATTTTAATGGCGGCGCGATCTATCAGCAGGTCGGCACGATCACCATCAACAAGAGCTGCATCGTCGGCAATAGTGACACCGCAGTGCAGTACCCAGATGGCATCGGTCCCATGTATGCGCAGCAGAACTGGTGGGGCGCTGCCAACGGACCCTCCGGCTCGGCGCCAGGCAATGGCGATTCGATCTCCGATGATATCCTCTACTTACCTGTGCTCACCGCGCCGATCCTGGGCTGCCCGACGATTGCCACCGTCCAGACCGACCTATCCCTCACCAAAACGGTCAAGCCGGCACAAGCCGAGACCGGTGGAGCCATTACCTACACGCTGGCCTATACCAACAACGGACCGGACTATGCAGCCCACGCGGTCGTGATCGATGCACTGCCCATCAGCGTGACCAACCCTGCATTCACGAGTAGCGGACCGGACGTGGCCCAATGGCCTGGCTCGACCTACGCCTTCACGCTCACCGACATGCCCGTCGG
>JAAUPU010000705.1 GCA_012032975.1 Caldilineaceae bacterium
CGGGAGGAGGACGCCATCTTTGCGCACCCGTAGACTGTAGCCGGGCAATGCGCTGTTGTCGCCAAAGACGTAGAGAAAGATGCGCACCATACTCGATTCTGGGAACTGCTCCTGGTCGACCAGCGAGAAGAGGTCGAGCGAGGGGGGAATCTGCGCAAGCGGCTTGGCCGTGGGCGCCACAGCCACAACCGGCGGTTGGGTGGGCGCAAGGGTCGGTGCGGCGGGTGGAGGGGCAGGCTGCACGACAGCAGGTTGGACAGGCGCTGGCGGCGGGGCCGCGAGGAAATCGGCCTCGGTGATGGCCGGCTGGCCCTCTGTCACCGGCGCCGTATCGACCGGGCCTTCGCTGTCGACAAATTCGTCGATGACCCAGACGGAGGCGCCCTCCACGCAGCAGATGTTCCACCAGGTGCTGTCGCCGCTCTTGCCGATCACGGCATATTCTTCGCCCCGCTCGACCATCGCCACGATCTCGAAGTCGATGCCCGGTCCAGAGCGAACGTTCACCAGTGGCGAGTTCACAACCACACGCGGATCTCCAGCGAGCATCCCACCGCCGCGGCCCCCGCTGTTTGCAGAGGAAAGGGCTTCAGGCGTGGAGACGCCTTCGGCCAGGCCCGCCGCCGGGTTATTCTGCGTCGCGGAGGGAGGCGCAACGGTGAAGGTCGGGCGGGGCGTGCGGATGAAGACCGACCTGGGTTCATCCTCTTGCGCGGACGCGCCGCAGCCAACCAGCAAAAGCCCAGCCAGCAACAACACAAGCGAGAGGAGCGGCCATCTGTTCCACAAGTCAACGCCAACCACTTGGCGATATCGCCGATCTGACATACTCATCATCATTCGCATTCGATTCAATTGCGCCATCAACGTACCCTAGCCCAGCCGAGGTAGACCTCGCGGTTGGGGTTGCTTGGTGTTGTCGTAAAGGTGACTTCTTCCGATAAGGGATTGCCCAACGCGTCGGAAAACGAAGACGGTCCAGGTGCCGGTTCCCAGCAACTGCAAGCGCGTCAGGTCAGAGTTGGGGTCTTCGGTCTTAGGATCCGGAGGGCGATATTCGTACTTGAGATTGTACTCAACCCGATTGCCCGCGCCGGGCGAGCCGCTCTCCTCGAAGACGCCCTTGCTGGGCTGAAGGCCCAACGAATTGAAACGTTCCACGCCGTCAAAGAGTACGGTGATGTAGTGATCGGCTGCCGGTTCCTCGTCCGGTGGAGTGCCAACGAACATCTTCACCCAGATGGTCAAGAAATCGTTGTTGGTAGGGAAAAACTGCGGCCCGATCGCGCGCTCGAATGGATAGGGCGTGGCGGTTGGCGTCGGTGTGGGTGTGCCCGTCTCGGTCGGCGTAAAGGTCGGTGTTGGCGTCGGTGGTGGACCTGCTCCGATCTGCGGAACGGTATTCAGCGGATTGACGGCGGTCACATGTTGGGCGGCTACCCAGACCGTCTCGCCACTGATACAACAGATCTGATACCAACGTCCATCTGGGTGCTGGCCGATGATGGCAATGGGGATGCCCGGCCCAAGTTGCGCGTAGAGCGGAAATTCGACCCCAGGCCCGGTGCGCAGGCTGACAAGACCGCTATCGACCACGATAAATGGGGTCGGAACAATCGTCGGCGTGAAGGTGGGTCCAGGTGTGGGGGTGTCCGTCGGCAGCACCACGACGCTGGGATAGGCGTCGGCGTCGGCAACTGGGCGGTTGTCCCGGCTTCGCCAGGCGTCCCGGCTTCGCCAGGCGTCCCGGCTGCGGCCGGTTCACCGTCAAGCACGATGGGCGTGATGGTCGCAGTAGGCCCCTGTTGGCCGGCTGGCTGGGTCGCGCTCGATGTCCCAATCTGCACAGGCAGGACAGTATTGGTCGGCAGCGGGGTCTCCGTCGGCGCCTCGGTCGCGGGGGGTGTCGATGTCGGCTCCGGCGTCGACGTGGGCAGCGGGGTAGGCAACACAGGCACCACGGAATTTGGGTCCATTCCCGGCGGGATGATGATCACACCCGGCTGGCCTTGCGACGGTGGCGTGATGATGATCAGCGATTGGGATGAGCCGGAAGTTGGCGTGAAGGTCGGTACAAGCACGGCGACCGGCTCTGGCGTGGGTGTTTCACGCTGCAAAAGGCCGGCCGCAGAACAGCCCAGCGTCAGCATGAGAAAGATAGCCAGCGGCGCCAGCAGGCGTCTTGCCAATCCTGGCCCTGTCTCGGTGCTTGTCTTCGCGGTGGACAAATTCGTTTGCGCCTGGTTCGATTGCTTCACCGCGCCAGTCTCCACGCCACATAGACCTCGCGGTTGGCGTTGCCAGGTTCGGTCTGGAACTCAATGGGGTCAGAAAGCTGGTTGCCTGCACCATCGGTCAAATACATGGTCCATGTACCCGTACCGATCAACGTGGCCCGCGTGTCAGTGGTGTTGGGATCCTTTTCCTTCGGATCGGGCGGACGATACTCATATTTGTAATTGTAGTCCACCCGATTGCCGGAGCCTGATCCAGGGGGAACGTTGTACTCGAAACGGTCAAAGCTTGCTTGCTCCCCCTTGGTGTTGGGACGTCCAAACTCTTCAAATTCAAAACGGACATGATAGCCCGGCAACGGCACATCCTTGTCCCCGGCTTCCGCATAAATCTTGGCCCAGACGGTCAAGAATTCATTGTTGGTGGTAAAAAAGAGTGGACCCTCGCCGACATCAAATGGATACGGTGTCGCGGTGGGCGTGGGCGTTACGGTTGAGGTTTCGGTCGGCGTCGCGGAGGGGGTGGCGGTGGGCGCAACGCCGCCGATCAGCAGCGCCACCTTGCTGACATCGTTGACCACAGACACATGCTGGGCGGCGACCCAGACCGACTCACCGTTCACACAACAGACCTGATACCAGCTGCCCTCTGGATTCCGACCCACAATGGCAATCGGGATATCGGCGCCAACTGGGCGAAAAGCGGAAATTCGATGCCAGGCCCACTGCGCAGGCTGACGACGCCGCTGGTATCCGCGACGCCCAGTGCGTTGACACCGTTGCCAAACGTTGCCGAGCCGAGCGATGGGTCGGCAATCGATTGAGGCCCGCGTTCGAGCCGCGTAACGGAACTCGCCCACGCGACGATGTTGGGCGAGTTCGCGGGAATGGCGGTGGAGCCGATCTGCCCCGCCGCGGGTGCATAGGGCCCGGCCTTCGC
>JAAUPU010000706.1 GCA_012032975.1 Caldilineaceae bacterium
ATACGACCGCTGCGCATCTCTGGAAAAGCGACGGTCCCCAGCGCGCGCCCCTTGCCCTGGGTATACTGCTCAGTGGTGCGGATGGTGTAGGTCGCTTCCAGAAGATTGCGATTCCATTGGATGGCGTTCATGGACAGGTCCAGGTGGCCGTCGATGATGAGCATGGGACTTCTCCTCAATGGTGACTGGTGAACGGCGAACGGCGAACGGCGAATGGCAAACGGCGAACAGGGGCGCAACGTCGGTGGTCAATAGCGCAGAACGGCTGTGACGGGCAGATGGTCCGATGCACCACTTTTGCGCTTCTTGTCGAACGGGCGCGGGCGACCGCTGGCAGTGGAGACCAGCTTGTCGCGGAAGATGTCTACGCTGTTGATGTCCAGGGTCAAACCGTGGCCAGAGACCAGGCCGCGGCTGGCGACGATCTGGTCGAGCACCTGATAGCGGTTGGCAAACTTGTCGCCGCTGCGCAGCGCATCGAGAAAAAAGGAGCCGGTGTTCTTCAGGTGCAGGAATTTCCACATCGCGTTGAAAAGAAACACATCCTGGCCGCGATAGTCTGCCGTCTGTTTCTTGAAACCGTCGATGTCGTTGGTCGCGCCGATGGCCCGGTCCAGTTCGCTGGATGCGTGCAGATGTTCAACGACGCTGCGGT
The DNA here is from genome assembly GCA_012032975.1 of Caldilineaceae bacterium. The sequence goes on from JAAUPU010000706.1 coordinate 656, forward strand.
CGCTTGGCTCGTCGTTGAAATCGCCGGCCAAAAGCACCTTGGTCTCCCACTTCTCACGCACAGCCGCGATGTTGCCGCTCTCGCGCAGCTTCTCGTAGGCTTCAGGTTCGACCTTGACCTGGTTTTCGATCAGATACGAGATATGTTCGGCGACCGCGATGCGCAGCGGATCGGTCAAATAGCGACCGCGGCTGCGCGACGGCCAATGGGTGGCAAAGAGGAGCAGCCGCTCGCCGGTCTCGTTGACGCGAAACTCCACCTCGTAGATGTCGCGGGTGCGATAGCGCAGGTGGATCATGTGCGACGTGCGCGAGAGCAGGGTGAGCTTGCGCTGGTCGTAGGCCACGGCCACATCGATGCCGCGCAGATCGCGTGTGCCCTGCGGGTCGCGGGCGACCACCAGGTCGGGCTTCTGCATGGTTTCGAGCAAACTGGCCAGGAGTGAGTCCTTCTCGATCTCGGCCACCGCCAGTAATTCTGGACCCTGACCATTGTGGGTGGCATTGAGCGCGGCAGCAAGGTTGGCCTTCTTGGCGGCGAACACCTCCTCAGTCCAGCCGTGGGCCGCGGTATATTCGAAATCCTTGGAAATTGGGTCGTCATCGGTGTCGAAAAAGTTTTGCAGGTTCCACCAGACGAAGTTGATCGTGCCCATACGGTCGTCTCCTTGAAACGGGGTTTCAGTACTTCACGAATCTCTATAGATCTCACGCGAAGCCGCGAAAAACGCGAAGTCGTCCCAGTTCAGTTTTGCGTCTTCGCGGCTTCGCGTGAGCAAAATCGTGAATTACTGGATTTCAGGACGGGACCAGACGCCGGATTTCTTCCAGATTTCGATTACTTTGAGAATCCCGAAGTCTACTGGTCCACTCAGATCGGAATCGCATTTGCAGGCGGCGCACATCGTCAAGCTGCGCACGCGGCGTCACCTGTACGACCAAGACGGTGGCATCGTCGGCCGGGCGGTTGTCGTCCAGGCGCAACGCCTCAGCCAGCACGGCATCGGCCAGGCGAGACGCCGTGTTCAGCCCGTCGGCGTGGCTGCGCGCCAACAGCGCGGGCAGATCGATGGAGAGGCCTTGCCTGCTCCCCGCAGCCCAGACGCCATCGGTAAAGACGAGCAGGGTCATGCCTGCCTGCAAGTGGGTCTCTGTGATGCGGGGCTTGGTGTTGGCATGGATGCCCACCGCCTCCGAAGGTTCTTCTAGCCAGAAGAGTCGATCGCTACAGGAAATCAGCACCGGGCAGCGCGCATTGCGGCTCACCACGAGCGTGTTGGTGACCAGGTCCACGCTGACGATGAAAAGTTCGGCACTGACCTTGCCGCCCCGTTGGAGGTGAAGATAGTCGTGGGTCGCGCGGGCCACCGCGCCGTCGCGCACGCCTCGGCCAGCAGGCTGATCGCCTTGCGCACCACCATGTTGCTGATCGCCTTGGCGCTGCGCCGCTGCGCTGGCCGTCTGCAACGACGATGCTGATGCCCCCGCGCGGACGTTCCACGATTTCGACCGTGTCGCCGCTTTCGCCGCTGGCATACTTGTTGACTTTTTCGACTGCGACCCGGACTTCCAGCTTTTCGGCCATCGTCTACACGGAATGTGGATGAATCGACAGGATGGTGAAGCGATCATCGAAGGCAGAGATTGGTTGGCAGCGCCTTGGTGATGAGCATCGATAATTATGCCCCATTCTTGGCGCAGACGCTACAAAGGCTCCATCCGCGGGTGGATTTCAGCGCCGGCTATGCCGTGGATTCTGGGGGGCGAATTGGCCAAGGCGAATCCAAAATTGAAAGCATCCACGAAGCGCGCCTGGAAGGCAACCGCCCTTGGGCGCGAAGGAACACCAAGATTTGACCTGGTTCTTCGTGCAGCTTTGTGTAACTCGTGGATAGTTATTTTCCCGCAATGGCCCAAAGTGGCTGGTTTGGCTTGGATGGACGCGTCATCTTCTGCTATGCTCTTGCGAAGCTCGCGCCGGCTACGGGCTGGCGCGCCCGGAACTAACCGTTTGCGGCGCTGTGAAGTAGATATGGAGCGCCCGTCAGGATGAGGAGAAGTCGCATGGCACAGTTGTCCGCCGATAAGAAGCTTGGTTCACTCTACCTTTGCGCACCGATCAATGCGCTGGTTGAGGGTATCTATGAAGAGAATATTCCCCTCTCCACTATTCGCGAACATGGGGATTTTGGACTGGGCACCTTCAACGATCTCGACGGGGAGATGGTCCTGCTGGATGGCGTCTTCTACCAGGTTCACGCCGATGGCCGTATCACCATCGAGGATGACGACGTTTTGACCCCCTTCGCCTGCTCGACCCATTTCGTGCCGTCGTGTGAAGCCGATCTTCCTGAGCCGATGGAATACGAGCCATTCCTCAAATTCCTGGTCAACCTGCTGCCATCGCCAAACCTCTTCTACGCGATCCGGATCATGGCGCCTTCTCGCATGTCAAGACCCGTTCGGTCGCCAAGCAAGATCACTATCGACCGCTGGTCGAGGTGGCGCGCGAGCAGA
>JAAUPU010000707.1 GCA_012032975.1 Caldilineaceae bacterium
TGGTCACTTTGCGCGGCTTCAGGATCGGCTGCCCTTGTCGCGTCCGCTACGGCTCTCGCTGCGCAACACCTTCCGGCGTAGAGCGCGCCTCATACGCACGCTGATTCCGCTGATCCTGAGCGGCGCCATCTTCATGAGCGTGCTGAGCGTGCGCGCATCGCTCTTCCGCACGCTGGAAGAGACATTGATCAGCCAGGGTTTTGACGTGCAGCTCAAGTTCGACCGCGCCTATCGCGTCGAACGGATCGAGACACAGGCTGGCGAGATCGACGACATCGCGGCCTTGGAAAGCTGGACCTTGAGCGAAGGCATTCCCATTCACCCCGGCGCGCGCGAGGGGAAAGCGTGCGCGTCTATGCGGTGCCGCCAGACACAGTCCTGTTGGAGCCGGAGATCCAGGCGGGGCGCTGGCTGCGGGAGGGCGATGAGAATGCCATCGTGATCTCCGGCGGTCTGCTCTTTGACGAGCCGGATCTGGGCGTGGGCGAAACGATGACCTTGCGGATCAACGACGAAGAGAGCGACTGGGAGATCGTGGGCATCAACCGCGTCTTTCAGCCGGCGATTGCGCCGGCGGTGGTCTATGTCAACCAGGAGTACTACTGGCGGCTGCTCGGCGGCTATGACCATACCGACACCATTCGTGTGTTGACCACCCGCCACGACCCCGCAACCCATGCGGCGGTCGTGCAAGCCCTGGAAGAGCGGCTCGGCGCCGGCGACATTGAGGTGGTCTCCACCCGCAACGCCACCGAGGAGCGCACCATCTTCACCGAGCGCTTCAACATCTTGACGGTGATCCTCATGCTGATGGCCTTTCTGCTGGCGACGGTGGGCAGCCTCGGCTTGTTGGGCGCCATGAGCATCAACGTGCTGGAGCGAAAGCGCGAGATCGGCGTGATGCGCGCGATCGGCGCCTCGAACCAGGTGATCCTGCGCATCTTCATCGTGGAGGGGATGCTGATCGGCCTTCTGTCGTGGATGGGCGGAGTGCTCTTTTCCCAGTTCATGGCCCGGCTGATCAGCCACCAGGTGGGGCTGACCTTTGCGCGGCTGCCGCTGACCTTTGTCTACGACCTGCGCGCGCCGCTGATCTGGCTGATGGTGGTGCTGGTGATCGCTGCGCTCTCCAGCCTGGCGCCGGCGCGCAACGCGGTGAACGTCAGTGTGCGCGAGACGCTTGAGTACGAGTGAGGGATGGTACAGGACGGACTTTTGCCACGAATTTCACGAATTAGACGAATTTTCGATTGGTCATCAGGATGATGAAATCTCTGATGCAGAGACGCGGAGGCGGGAAGAAACTCGGCGAGGGGAAAGCCGGGAAGAACGAATGAGGGAAGGGAAGGGAAAAGAGGAGAGAAGAGGAGAGGAGAGGAGAGGAAGAGAATGCAACGGCGGCTGGGGATCTGAGGACAGATCGCCAGCCGCCGTGTTGGTGCAAGCGGAACCTTGCTGGGCCGCTATTGCGCCGCTACTGCGCCGCTACTGCGCCCGCTTCAGCACCGGTAAGCCATTCTTGCTTCAGCAACTTCGTATCCCGCTGGCACCGCGTCCAGCGCGCCCTCGTCCTTCTCCGTCTTGGCGAAGAAGTAGATGGTCTGCTCACGACCATTCTTGAGCGTGGTCACTTTGGAATGCAGAATATAAGGCGTGCCTTTTGAGTTTGTGTAGGTGAAAGCCATGTGATGCTCCTTTTTTTGACTACGTCTATCCCTAGTACACCTGAATTTCAGCAATTGACAATACCACATTGGGGGAAAACTGCCTACCCTGAGGTGGTGGTATTCTCAATTAGAGGCACATTTTACCACTTTTGCCTCGCATCGCGTCAACGCGATCGCGGCTCGTTCCGGTCAAGAAGGCTACGCAACCGCTACGTTTGGCGGTGAGCAGTGCGTTCTTGGCGCTTCGCGGCGAGCAATTAGCGTCGATGGCAACCACGCTTCCCGGAAGCCGCGCGCTTCTGGAGTAGACCCCCGGCGCACGAGAGCTGTTTCCCCCACGCGCCTGCCTTTGCTATACTGGTCAATATCCGCTTCTGTCTTCGTGTGACGCTCTGTCGCCTGTTCCCCTCGGTCACCTCGCACCTCGTCGGACTCAGGTCGATTCGCGGTCCGCTCGTAGCGCTCTGTAATGAAGGAGATAGCTCCATGAGAACTCTTGCCGCTCGCTGGCCACCATCGCCCTGTGTGGATTTGTTGCCAGCATCCTTGCGTTCACCCCTTCCCCCTCGGCGCAGGCGCAGGACTGCATCCTGGAGAGTGAGCCAAACGAGGAAGCGGCTGCCGCCACACCCTTTGCCGCGCCCGGATGCGTCAGCGGTGAAGTCACGGCCAGCGATGCGGATCACTTCATCTTTTCTCTGGATCAAGCGGCGGCGGACCCACGCTGGAACATAGAAATGGTCGGTCCAAGCGACGGGCTGACGCGGCTCTACGTGCGCGATGCCGACGGCAAACAGCTTGCCGAGCTGCAGGTGGATGGCGACGGCCCGCTGCGTGGGCGGGAGCTTCGGCTTTTGCCTGGCGAGACGCATCTGGAGGTCACCACGCGCGACACCGAGAATCGGATCGCGTACACCATCGACGTTCTCCCCGCCAGCGCGCACGCCGCCAGCCAGGAGGTCGAACCAAACGACGCGATGCAGAGCGCCAACCGCTTCGACCCAGCCCTGCCACTTCAAGGCGCATTGGGCGCCAAACGGGACTACGACTTCTTCCGCTTCTATGTCGCCGACCTGGCGGACCAGCGCAGCGAACTGCGCCTGGACACCGACTATTCCGGCCAGATCGAGCTTTCGCTGCTGGACGACACGGGCAATCTCCTCCAGCGCCGAGCCGGAGACCTTCGCTCCTTGCCGGACTTGCGTCTGCCGCCGGGTGAATATGGATTGTCGGTGCGGGCCGCCGAAGCTTCGGACGCGGCCTATACTCTTGCGTTTGCGCCGACCGAACCGTACACCCCGGGAATGGAGGCCGAACCCAATGACCTCGCCTCAAACGCTACCCCGATCGACGTGGAAACCATCGCGCGCGGGCGAGGTGTGGGTCGCGATGATGACTACTTTGTCGCCAACATCGATGGCGAACCCCAACGTTGGCGCATCGTCGCCGAAGGGCCAGGGGTCGAGTACATCGCGTACCACGATGCTACCGGTCAGAGCGTGC
>JAAUPU010000049.1 GCA_012032975.1 Caldilineaceae bacterium
CGGTCGTCCCCGGCTGTGCGCCGATCAACAGCTCTGGATTCTCGGCAAATTGCTCTGGGGAGACGAAGCGCTCTTCGTCCGCACGCACCAGCATGAACTGCTGCATCGTCATGTAGCGAGAGGAGAAGTCCACCTGTTCGGCCCGTTCATCGGTGATGGTGATCCCGTCCATACCGATGTCAAATTGTCCGTTGGCCACCGCGGCGATCATGCTGTCCCACGATGTGACCTGCCAATCCACCTGGCAGTTGATCCGCCGGCAGATCTCGTTGACCGCGTCATATTCCCAACCGACTGCGAGACCGCTGCCGGGGTCGACAAAGTTCAGCGGCGTGTAGTCATTGCCCGTCACCGCGACCACGGTGCGACCCTCCAGGTCGGGCAGGTTGTCGTAGAGGTCGTCGCCATTCGCATCGACCAGGAAGAACCATTTGGTGCTCAGGTAGTTGAGAAAACCATCGCGCGACATGCTGTCGATCGCGGCGTTGAATGGTTCGACCAGGTCGCTGCCGGGCGTCAGGATAAAGCCAAAATCCTCGGACGCCAATGGGTCGCCCACGATCTTGAGCGCATCCGGGTTGGCGCCGATATAGCCGCGCCCACTGGCCGCATCGACCAACACCATGTCCACATCGCCGCCGATCAGCGCCTGCACCGATGCGCCGAAGTTGTCGAAGAGGATGATGCGCGGATTGGATTCATCGCCATCCAGCACCTCGTAGACCGCAGTGTAAAAGCTGGTCTGCCTGGCTGCGAACCGATCAGCATCTCCTCATCGGCGGCAAAGTCGGCCGGTGTGCTAAAGCGTTCTTCGTCCGCCCGCACAAGCATGAACTGCTGGCTACGCAGATACGGGTTTGAAAAGTCCACCTGTTCTGCGCGCTCTTCGGTGATGGTGATGCCATCCATACCCACATCAAACTGGCCACCAGCGACGGCCGCGATCATGCTATCCCACGATGTGACCTGCCAGTCTACCTGACAGTTCAGACGACGACAGATTTCGTTGACCGCGTCATATTCCCAGCCGACGGCTTCGCCGGTTTGGGGGGTCGATAAAGTTTAGCGGCGTATAGTCGTTGCCGGTCACCGCAACCACAATGCGACCATCCAGATCGGGCAACTTGTACACCGCAGCCACGTCGTCACGATTGACGCCCTCGGCGGATGCGCTTTGTTCGCTGTTTGCACCGTTGACGCCGTCTGTCTGACCCTCACCCGGCGCCGCACAGGCGGCGACCAACATGACGGTAAACATCAGCACCAGCACCCAAAAGACGCGGAAGTTAAGCGTGGGTCTCATCAGTCCTTCTTTCTCCTTTTCAGCGCGTGGATTCCAGGCCACATGACGGTCAACGACCACATGGTAGCATAAATCGGGGTCCGGCTACAATACACGAAGGATATGGGGAGAACTCGCACTCGTTGACAAAATGTCATTGGATACACGATACTTGTGTCCCGCTGCAAGCGGCTGGACCCCAAGAGGATCGACCCAATAGCCAATCTGGAACGATGTATGGTCAATTCGACAAACCAAGAACTGATTGACCGCTGGCAGAGCCAGCCGGCCCCCTTGCTGCCGCTTCTGCACGCATTTCACCAGCGAGATGGCTACCTGTCGCCCGCGTCTATCAGCGAGATAGCTCAAGCACTGCGCATACCCATTGCCGACCTCTTTGGCACCGTCACCTTCTATCACCACCTCTCTCGCACGCCGGACGGTCAGCTTGCTCCCCGCGTCTGCACCGGCCCGGTTTGTCGTCTGCGCGGTAGCGAAGCGCTGTTGGCAAGTCTGGCCGATCAGAAGGCAATTGCCATGCCTGCGCGGGGCGATGCGATGAACCGATCCCGGTGCTGATCGGCCAGGAGGCGCTGGTTGCCGGGCCAAGTAGCCAGTTGACGGCCCAACCCACCTTATTGCCGCCGCCCAATCCTGGGGGCCTGGAGGAGTGTGTCTTTCACGCCATCCGCGAGCCAGGCCGGGCTACCCTTGAGGGCTATCGACGCACAGGCGGCTATGCCGGTCTGACGCGAGTGCTGACGGAGATGACACCGACAGAGGTCGTCGAGTTTGTGCGCGCCAGCGGGTTGGCCGGGCGCGGCGGCGCAGGTTTTCCCACCGGTCTCAAGTGGAAGGCAGTCGCCGAAGCCGATGGCGCACCCAAGAGCATCGTCTGCAACGCGGATGAAGGCGAACCCGGCTGCTTCAAGGACCGCGCCATCCTGGACCACGACCCCCACGCCATCATCGAGGGCATGTTGATCGCTGCCTATGCCACGGGCGCGACGCGCGGCTTCATCTATCTGCGCTACGAATATCCCCAGACCGAGGAAATTCTTGCGCGTGCGCTGACAGAAGCGTTCGATGCAGGCCTGCTGGGAGAAGCGATTCTTGGCAGCGACCTGACCTTTGAACTCTACATCCGCCGGGGGCGCGGGCGCCTACATCTGCGGCGAAGAGGGTTCGCTGCTCAACAGTCTGGAAGGCAAGCACCCGTTTCCGCGCAACCGCCCGCCCTACCCAGTGACCCACGGTTTCGAGAATCTGCCCACCGCGGTCAACAATGTGGAGACGTTGGCCTCCGTGCCACAAATCTTGCGCCGCTCGCCCGAATGGTACCAGGGCCTGGGGCTAGGCGAGCACGCCGGGTCCAAGGTGGTCAGCCTGTCGGGCGACATCCAGCGCCCTGGCAACTACGAGGTTCCCTTTGGGCTGCCGCTGACCACCTTGCTCTACGAATGGGCGGGCGGCCCACCGGCTGGGCAGACGATCCAGGCGGTGACGATGGCCGGTCTATCCGGCGGTTTTTTGGCAGGCGAAGCGCTGGCCACTCTCACTCTCGACGAGCCGAGCGTTCGCAGCAAGGGGTCGATGTTGGGCGCGGCCGGGATCATCGTCTTCGACGACCGCCGCAACATGGTAGAGGTGGCCCACAACGCGATGGAATTTTTCGCCCACGAATCGTGCGGCAAATGTTTCCCCTGTCGCATCGGAACCACGCGCCTGGCCGAACGGTTGAACGGCGAGGCAGGACCGGACGATTTCGCATCGTGGAGCACAGAGATTCACGATTTGGGCAGGGTCATGAAGGCGACCAGCGCCTGCGGTCTCGGCATGGCCGCGCCGTTGGTGGCCGAAAGCCTGGTGCGCTATTTTCCTGACGAGGTGGCTGCACACGTCAAAGCTGCACGGGTCGACCGGAATGGACGGGTCGAGAAATGAACAGCGAGTCAAACAAGAGCCTGACCCTGACGTTGGATGGCCAGGTTGTCACCTTCGCCGTCGGTGAGACGATCTATGAGGTCGCCCAGCGCTACGGGAAAACGATCCCAACCCTTTGCTACGACCCACGGCTTGTGCCCTTTGGCGCCTGTCGCATCTGTCTGGTGGCGGTCCGCGGGGCGCGCAATCCGGTGGCCGCCTGCACCGCGCCGGCGGTTGTCGGGATGGAGGTTACCACGTCTACGCCGGAAGTCGACGTTTACCGCAAGATTCTTCTGGAGATGATCGTATCGGAAAACCCGCGGATCGAGGTCGATCCGCTGCGCAGCTACTCTTCGCAGGAATTGGCCCTGCTGGTCGAGCAATATGACGCAAAGGGCGGTCGCTTTGATGGCGCACATTCTGGCCAGAGTCGCCACGACGACGACAACCCTTTCCTCTTGCGCGATTACGACCTCTGCATCTCCTGTTACCGTTGCGTGCGCGTCTGCGCTGAACAGGAGGGCGACTATGCCATCAGCGTGGCCAACCGCGGTTTCCAGACGCAGATCGTCACCGAGTTCGATGGATTGCTGCGAGATTCAGCTTGCACCTTTTGCGGACAGTGTGTGCAGACTTGCCCCACCGGTGCGCTGGCCGACAAGAAGGCATTGCGCTTTGCCGAAATCTAAGGCGGTCCAAAATAAAGTAGTCCATGAAGGGACACGAAGGTTCACGAAGGAATAAGCTTGGACTTCGTGCTTCTTCGTGGCCCTTCGTGGATCAATCTCTTCTTGTCGAATTGCCAGAGTTTGACTGTTCCAAGGAATCAACACCCATGACAACCACCCTGCTTGCCAAAGAGATCCCGTTGCTCCACCGTGGCATCCACAAGACCCGCTCGATCTGCGGCTATTGCGGCGTCGGCTGCTCGGTCGATATTCTCACCAGGGAGAACCGCATCGTCGGCATCCAGCCGGCCATGGATGGCCCGGCCAACGAAGGCGCGCTCTGCGTCAAGGGCCAGTTTGCCTATGACTACGTCCATCATCGCGACCGGCTCAAGCAGCCGCTGGTACGCGGCGCCGATGGGCAGTTCCGCGAGACAAGCTGGGACGAGGCGTTGACCGTTGCCGCCAATGGCTTTCGTCGCGCCGCGGAGGAGCATGGCCGCCACAGCATCTACGCCATTGCCTCTGGCCGCACACCCACCGAGGCGGACTACGCCATGCAGAAATTCATCCGCGCCGGTTTTGGCAGCCATCAGATCGACAACTGTAGCCGTGCTTGACACGCCCCCACCGTCGCCGGTCTGGCGGCAACCATCGGACGGGGCGCCATGTCCAATCCACTCAAGGACATGGAAAAACCGGATGTGATCTTCTGCATCGGCACCAACATGACCGAGTGTCACCCGGTCGCGGCGACGCGGCTGAAGAAGGCGCTGGCCCGCGGCGCCAAGCTGATCGTCGCCGACCCGCGGCGCATCCGCCTGGCAGAGATGGCCGACATCTATCTGCCGTTGCGCGTGGGGTCAGACACCGCGTTGCTGCTGGCCATGGCCCACGTCATCGCGCGCGAAGAATTGCTCGACGAGGAGTTCGTGGCGAAGCGCACGACGGGCGTCGTCGATTTCCTGGAGCATGTGAAGCAGTTCACACCCGCGTGGGCAGAGACGATCTCCGGCGTGCGCGCAGCGGATATCGAAGCGGCGGCGCTGCTCTATGGCCGCGCCGAGCGGGGGTGCGGTCTACTACACCCTGGGCATCACCGAGCATATTTGCGGGGTGGACAATGTGCAGAGCCTCTGCAACCTGGTCTTGATGACGGGCAATATCGGTCGCGAAGGCACGGGCATCAACCCCATGCGCGGTCAGAACAACATCCAGGGCGCTGGCGACAGCGGCGCGTTGCCCAACAACTATGCCGGTTTCCAGGCGGTGGATGACCCCAATTCCAGGCCAAGTTTAGCCGCCTGTACGGGCGCCAGATGGACAGCGAGCGGGGCATCACCAAAGTGACTGCGCTGGAGCGATCCGGCGAATCGATCCGCGCCATGCTCATCGACGGCGAGAATACCCTCGTCTCCGACCCGGACCGCACCCACGGCGAACACGCACTGCGCAGCCTGGACCACCTGGTCGTGATCGACATCTTCCTCACCGAGACCGCTGAACTGGCCGATGTGGTGCTGCCGGCCACGGCGTGGGCCGAAACCGACGGCACCTTCACCAATACCGAGCGGCGCATCCAGCGAGTGCGCAAGGCGGTCGAGCCGCCGGCGAGGCGCGGCCAGACTGGTGGATCATCAGCCAATTGGCCAGGCGGCTGGGGATTCCGGGTTTTGATTATGCCGGCCCGGACGACGTTTTCAACGAGATGTGCAGTGTATCGCCCACCTATGCGGGGATGGACTGGGAGCTGGCCGCAACCGGCCAATATCAATGGCCGATTCCCTATCGCGGTCACCCCGGCACCCCCCGGCTGCACGAAGATGAGTTCATCAACGGTCGCGGCAAGTTCTCTATCGTCGGTTACCGCGACCCAGCCGAGACCATCGACGACGACTACCCGGTCTGGCTGACCACCGGACGCAGACTGGCGTCCTATCATACCCGCACCCAGACGGGTCGCTCAGCAGGCATCGACTATCTGCTGCCAGAAGAATTGCTGGAAGTCCACCCGGACGATGTGGCCGCGTGGGGGTTGGAAGATGGTGGCTGGGCGCGTATGGCCAGTCGCCGCGGTTCGGTGCTGGTCAAGGTGCAAGCGACCCAACGCTCCCAGCCGGGCACCGTCTTTGCCAGCTTCAGCTTCGACGATGTCCCCATCAACGTACTCACCGGCTCGGGGTACGACCCGGTCACCCAGACGGCCGAGCTGAAAGTCTGCCCGGTGCGGGTCGAGGCTGCCATGCCGCCCGCAGGTGCTGGTTAGGGTATGAGCCGCCAGAGCCGCGACAAACGGCGCATCGCTGTTTTTGCAGATGGTAAACGTCAGGCCAAGAGTGACTATCTCGCCGGTGAAGAGCCGCTGGAAATTCAACTGCGCGCCGGCGGAGAGACGCAGACCGTCGCCATCACCATGCGCACGCCGGGCAACGACTACGAATTGGCCGCGGGGTTTCTATTTAACGAAGGGATCGTCGCGGCCAAGCACGATGTCGGACAGATGATCTATTGCGTCGATGGCCGCCTCGATCTCCAGGAGTACAACCTGCTGCGCGTCGATCTCAACTTTCCTCGCCTCCCCGATCTCCACCACCTGGATCGTCACTTCTTCACTACCAGCGCGTGCGGCGTCTGTGGCCGGACCATGCTGGAGCATCTGGAAACGCGACGGCTGGAGCCGTTGACGAGCGGGCCGGCGGTCAGCGTGGGTCTGCTGCTCAGTCTGCCGGCAAAGCTGCGCCAGGCCCAGCAGCTTTTCGCCAGCACCGGGGGTCTACATGCCGCGGCGCTCTTCGACCGCGAAGGGACGCTGCTGCAAGTGCGCGAGGATGTAGGTCGTCACAACGCGCTGGACAAGCTGATCGGCTGGGGGATGCTCAACGGACAACTCCCCTTCGCCGGGGGGATCGTGCTGGTCAGCGGGCGGGCCAGCTACGAACTGTTGCAGAAATGTCGGGTTGCGGCCGCGCCGATCCTGTGCGCTGTCTCCGCGCCGAGCACTCTGGCCGTCGATCTGGCCGAGCATTTTGGGATCACACTGGTGGGGTTCCTGCGCGAGTCGAGCTTTAATGTGTACAGTGGGAGCGAGCGAATTGCATGGATCGACGATTGACAGAAGATCGCGATATAATGGTGTCAGGTGACATATTGTGAAAAGCCCCGGAGGTGCAATCATGCTGGCACAGACTCGTGTTGAAGTAGCCGAACGTTTGACGGCCGCGGAGTTTTTGAAGATGCCCCCGAAGACCGAAAAGCTGAACTGATTGAAGGAGTAATGGTGATGCCTTCTCCCCCGATGGTGACCCATGAAAAACTGTTCTCGTTTTTGTATCGACTGTTAGGCGATTTTGTTGAAGAACTCGACCTCGGCGTGGTGCTTGGTTCACGCACAGCCGCCGAACTCGAACCAAATAACGTGCCAGAGCCGGACATTCTTTTCGTGACCAAGGACCGCGCTGGAATCATCCAAGAAAAGGGCGTGATCGGCGCACCGGACCTGGTGATCGAAATTCTCTCGGCGAGCACGGTGCGCAACGATCGCGGGCCAAAGTTCGCAGCTTACGAGCGGGCCGGCGTGCGCGAACTCTGGCTGATCGACCCGTATGGACCGACGGGCACTGAGTTTTATCAGTTGGCAGGCAATCGCTTCCAACCCGTAGCGCCAGACGCGGAGAATATTCTTCACTCATCGACTGTGGCAGGTTTTTGGATCGATGTGAACTGGCTGTGGCCGGCCGAGCAATTCGTCTCGGTGCGCGGTGCGTTGACGCAAATTATGGATGGTTGAAGCCAGCGGCGCCGGCAATCAGATCAAAAAAGTCCCCGGCACTCTTGGAAGTGCCGGGGACTTTTTTATGGGTCAGACTTGCAGCGCGTAGTGTTCCTGCAAACTACGCACGCGCAGCTCGCGCTGGCGCAGCGCGGTGATACCGTTGACCGCAGCCTGCGCCGCGGAGAGCGTGGTGATCAACGGCACTTCCTCGCGTGTGGCGAGACGGCGAATCTTGGCGCCATCCTCTCGGCTGTCTGCGCCCAATGGTGTGTTGACGATCAGCTGAATCTTGCCCTCGCGGATCGCATCCAGCGTGGTGTAGCCTTCGGCGCCGGCGATCGCCTTCGCCAGCGTCGTCACCGGGATGCCGGTGCGCTCGATGAAGTGGCCGGTGCCCGCGGTCGCGTAGATGGTGAAGCCCATCCGATGGAGGTCGCGCGCGATCTTGAGTGCGCCGCCCTTGTCGAAATCGTTCACCGTGATCAGCACGCCGCCTTCTAGCGGCAAGCCAGTGCCCGCGCCAAGTTGGCTCTTGGCGAATGCGTGGCCAAAACGGGAGGCGCTGACCCATCACCTCGCCAGTGGAGCGCATTTCCGGCCCCAGCAGCGCATCGATGCCGGTGAATTTTTTCCAGGGCAGCACCGCCTCTTTCACAAAGAAACCGTCCACCTCTGGCTCGGTCAACAGGTTAAGTTCCTTGAGACTCTTGCCCGCCATGACCTGTGCAGCGATCTTGGCCAACGGCTTGCCCGTCGCCTTGCTGACAAAGGGACCGTCCGGCTGGCCCGCGGGTTGACCTCCAGCACGTAGACAACATCGTCTTTGATGGCATATTGAACATTCATCAGCCCGCGCACGCCCAGCGCCATGCCAAGCTGCTCGGTGTATTCGCGCAGAATGTTGAGATGATAGTTGCCGATCTTGTAGGGCGGCAGCACGCACGCGCTGTCGCCGCTGTGGATGCCCGCTTCCTCGATGTGTTGCATGATGCCGCCGACGACCACCCGGTTCGCCGTCGCAGATTGCGTCCACATCCACCTCGAACGCATCCTCCAGGAACTGGTCGATCAGGATCGCCCGATCTGCCGAGACGGACATGGCTTCATCCATGTACGAACGCAGCGCGGTGGCATCATCGACCACAGCCATGGCCCGGCCGCCCAGTACGTATGAGGGCCGCACGACCACTGGATAGCCCACCTGCTCGGCGACTGTGATGGCTTCCGCGGTCGAGCGCGCCACGCCGTGGTTGGGCGCGGGGATGTCCAGCCGTTCCAGCAATTCGCCAAACTGGTCTCGATCTTCGGCCAGGTCGATGGCCTCCGGCAACGTGCCCAGGATCGGCACGCCGGCGCGTTGCAGGCTGTCGGCCAGATTGAGCGGCGTCTGCCCGCCATATTGCACGATCACGCCGTGGAGATCGCCGGCGCTCTGCTCGCGCTCCACGATGTTGAGCACATCTTCGAAGGTCAATGGCTCGAAGTAGAGGCGGTCGCTGGTGTCGTAGTCGGTGCTGACCGTCTCCGGGTTGCAGTTGACCATGATGGTCTCGTAGCCAAGCTCCTGCAAGGCAAAGCTGGCGTGGCAACAGCAATAGTCGAACTCGATGCCCTGGCCGATACGATTGGGACCGCCGCCCAAGATCATGATCTTGGGCCGGTCGGTGGGTGCGGCTTCGCTTTCGCTTTCATAGCTGCTGTAGAGATAGGGCGTGTGCGCCTCGAACTCGGCGGCGCAGGTGTCCACCTGATGATAGGTGGGGGTGACGCCAAGCGCCTTGCGCAGGCCGCGGATGTCGGTTTCAGAGATTGGCGATTGGAGATTGACGATTGGCGTGTCGCTGCTGAACTCCAATCTCTGATCTCCAATCGCCTGGTTGCAGAGGCGGGCCA
>JAAUPU010000708.1 GCA_012032975.1 Caldilineaceae bacterium
GCCTAGGTCAACCGAGCCGACCTCGTCCAGTTCAGCCAGGAATTTCTCGGTCTGCATCGCCGCGGTGCAGCCCTGGCCGACGCTGGTCGCCACCTGCTTGAAGACCTTGTCCATGATCTCGCCGCCAGCCATGATGCCAGGCACATTGGTGCGCGAGAAGCGGTCGGTGATCAGATGGCCGTCTTCGTCCATCTCCAGCTTGCCGCCGAACAGCTCGTTGTTGGGCAGATGGCCGACAAAGATAAAGACGCCATCTGTGTCCAGTTGGCTCTCCTCGTCGGTCAACGTGTTGCGCACCTTGACGCCGGTCACCACATCGTCGGCATTGCTAAGAATCTCGGTGACCACCGTGTTCCAGACAAACTCGATCTTGTCATTCTTCATGGCCCGGTTCTGCAGGATCTTGCTGGCGCGCAACTCGTCGCGACGATGGATGATGCGCACTCGGTTGGCAAACTTGGTCAGGAAAAGACCTTCCTCCACCGCGCTGTCGCCGCCGCCGACAACCACCACATCCTTGTCACGGAAAAAGAAGCCGTCGCAGGTGGCGCAGTAGCTGACGCCCTTGCCCATGCTCTGCTTTTCGCCCGGCACCTCCAGATAGCGGGGTCGGGCGCCGGTGCAAAGAATGATGGAGCGGGTCTGGTACTCCTTGCCATTGGTGGTGCGCACCACAAAGGGATGTTGATCGGTGACAATCTCGTTCACGTAGTCGAACTCGACGCGCAGACCAAATTTCTCAGCCTGCTGCTTCATGCGCTCGACCAACTCTGGTCCACTCAAGCTTTCGGGAAAGCCGGGATAATTTTCGATCTCGTAGGTAATACTCACCTGGCCGCCATAGTCGTTGCCGGTGATCAGCAACGGGTGTAGGTTGGCACGTGCGGTGTAGAGGCCCGCGGTAAAGCCAGACGGACCGCTGCCGATAATGATCACCTCTTCGATGTGAGGTCCGGCGCCATTTGCGCCGTTGCTGCCTGCTTGTGCTGTACTCATGAGAAGCGTCTCCTACTTGCTCAGACAGTGTTGTGTAGATGACACAACACCCTCGTCAGATTGCGCTATAAAATCTATAGCGATTATATGCCAGTAGTATAGGTGCGTCAATCTCGATGGGGCTGTAGGTTGCGTTACCGGATGTGGTTGTAGAGTGCAAGACGACCGAGTTCTTGAAGAACTCGGTCGTCTTGCTGCTTGCGTTATCGTGCAAATTGCGGCGGCAGATAGGCCTCGTTCTTGGCAAACATCTCGTCGACCATTGTCTGAATTTCGGCCAGAGAAAGCACCGAAGCGGTCAGCGGGTCATGGGCGATTGCCTGATAGATCAGCCGCCGGTCGCCACTGAGTGTGCCCTCGACAGCCAACTCTTCGATCTGTGAGCTAAGCCCGGTGAGCATCGCGACCTGCGGCGGCAACGCGCCGACAGCCACCGGCTCAAAGCCCTTGCGGCTGGCCCAGACCGGCACTTCGACACAGGCATCCTGGGGCAGGTTGGTGATCAGCCCAGCGTTGGTGACGTTGCCGTTGAAGGTGAAAGGCTCGCCGCCTTCGATCGCGTTGATGATGTAGGCGGCGTACTCGTGCCCTCTGGCCAGATCGACGCTCTCTTCGGCAAACCAATCCCGGATCGTGTCGCGCCAGGAAGCCTCGCGTTCGGTATACGTCTTGACAATATACGCGTACTCGCCCGGATTCCAGCCCGTGCCGTCGGTGCAATACTTTTCGATGAGGTCGGCGCGCTTGCGGAACCACCAGTTGTATTCGGAATTGTGGCCGCTGGACTCGGTCACGTAGCGGTCCAACGCGAGGAACATCTCGTTGCGCACCTGCTCCTCGTTGTAGATCTCGGCGTTCTCAGTGATCGCCTTGCGAATCAGCGGATAGGCGTCTTTGCCATTCCATTCGTATTTGAGGTACCAGGCCATGTGATTGATGCCGGCGCAGGTATAGGTGATCTCATCCACCGGCGCGCCGATCCAGTGCGCCAGCATCGCCGCGGTGCCCTGGACGCTGTGGCAAAGTCCGGTCAGTTGGATGCTGGTCTCTGCCAGCATGGCCCGACAGAGCATTGCCATGGGATTGGTGTAGTTGAGCATGGATCGCATCGGGGACAGAGACGCTCCATGTCGCGGGCGATGTCGAGCATAACGGGAATGGTGCGCACGCGCGGAAGATGCCGGAAGGCCCACGGGTGTCGCCGACGTTGGTGTCCACGCCATATTTTTGGGAATCTCGATGTCGTGGCGCCAGACATCGGTGCCGCCGGCCAGGATGGTCACAACCACATAGTTTGCGCCGCGCAGCGCCTCCTCGCGGTCCATGGTCGTCTCCACCGTGGCGGGATAGTCGCCCGCGTCTACGATGCGCTGGATCGCCCGATTGGCGAAGTCCAGTCGTTCGGCGTCGATGTCCATCAGGCAGATGGTCGCGTTTTCCAGCAGCGGGAAGGTCAGCACATCCTTGACCAGCTTGCGTGTGAATCCGAAACTGCCCGCACCGATAAAGGTAATTTTGGTCATGCTATTTTCTCTTTCGTCTGGTCGTCTGTTGATTGAAGCTAAGGTGACATTATGACATGATCACAGCGCCTTCGCCAGCCTTTATGACCTGTTTCACGCCAAGAGATGAATCTGCTGGGAAAGCCCTCTTTGCCACGGATTTCACGAATTAGCACGAATTGTCTTGTCGACCCCAGATAGAAAATTCGTGTCAATTCGTGAAATCCGTGGCTGAACACCTTTTTTCAGCGCAGCCAGAGATGTGCGTCCGCTTCTAGAAAGTGAGGATCGCTGCGTGCGCCTCGAAAAGCTCATCGACCATGGCGCGGGTCTCATCCAGACTGCAGACCGCCGCGGTAAGCGGATCCAGCAAAATCGCCCGATGCACCAGCTCGCGGTCTCCCTGTTTGAGCGCCTCCACCGCGACTTCCTGCACATTGAGATTTGTGCGATTCAGGCCTGCTAATTCAGCGGGCAGATCACCCACGTAACAGGGGTGGATGCCCGTGCCATCGACCAGGCAAGGAACCTCCACCACGGCATTGGCGGGCAGATTGGCGATCACGCCGTGGTTGCGCACATTGCCGTTGAAGCGATAGGGCTGGTTGCTTTCGATGGCGTCGAGGATGGCTGAGCAATATTCATGAGAACGTTCCAGCGTCAATGCC
>JAAUPU010000709.1 GCA_012032975.1 Caldilineaceae bacterium
TGCTGCTGGTTGGCTTCGGCATCTATTCTCTTGTGCGGCCTACCATGACGAGGCAGGTCAGTCGGTGGTGGGCCTATCTCTGTGGTTTTCTGGCCGGGTGTCTGGGGGGAGCGTACAATGTCCACGGCCCGCCCATCGTGGTCTATGGGTCGCTGCGCCATTGGCCACCACCCCAATTTCGCGCCAGCTTGCAGAGCTTCTTTCTCCCCTCCAGCATCCTCATCCTTATCGGACACGGTCTCGGTGGCCTCTGGTCGCCGGAGGCCTTTTGGCTCTTTGGCCTTGCGCTCGCGCCGATCATCTTGGCGGTATTCCTCGGCAGTTGGCTCAACCGGCTGATCCCGCCGGGACGCTTCGACCGGCTGATCCACGCCATCATCCTGACGCTTGGGCTGTTGTTGCTCTTGAGCGCTAGGTGAACCTCCCCGTCAGCGCGCGGCGGCCTGTTCCAGCGAACGATGGGCCGCCTCCCAGCCGAAGAGCGCCTTCTTGCGTGTGGTCCCCCAACGATAGTTGTCCAGAACACCGCTGCTGCGGATTACCCGATGGCACGGAATCAGATAGGCAATTTCGTTGGCGCCCACCGCACCGCCGACCGCACGCGCCGCCTTTGGATTGCCGATCTGGTGCGCGATATCTGCATAGGTGGCCGCGCCGCCCGCCGGAATCTGGAGCAGAGCCTCCCACACTTTGATCTGAAAGTTGGTGCCCTGTAGCAGCAGGCGCATCTTGGCTGCACCAGATCTCGAATCGACGGGAAATATCTGGTCGATCAGCGGTTGGGTCTGGTCTGGCGCCTCGACCCATCGGGCGGTTTGCCAGCGCCGTTGCAGGTCGACCAGCGCATCTGTCCAACCATCATCGACGAATTGCAGCGCACAGATACCTCTCTCCGTAGCCGCCAACAGACAGTCGCCGAAAGGGGTGGCATGACGCCCATAGCGAATCTGCATCCCCGCGCCCTTGGTCTTGAATTCGCCGGGGGTCACCGCCTCGACGCTGACGAAGAGGTCGTGCAATCGACTTGGCCCGGAGAGACCGCTGGCAAAGCTTGTCGCCATCACGTTGTTGGATTCGTCCAGCAACTGCTTGGCGTATTGGATGGTCAGGAACTGGAGAAAACGCTTGGGGCTGATACCCGCCCAGCGTTTGAAGAGGCGCTGGAGGTGGAACGGGCTGAGATGGAGATGCGCCGCGAGATCGTCCAGCGTGGGCTGCGCGTGAAAATTCTGCTCCAGATAGCGAATGGCTTCAGCGATCCGTTCGTAGTCGGTCGGCATGGTGGCTCCTTCTGTCTGTGTACGATTCGTTGGGGCTATTGTAACCAAAAGCCAGGGCCGTTGCCACCCGATAGTTGCGCTCTCTTATCCCCACGCGGCCAGAACAGTTGGCATTTCGCGGCTTATCCATTACATTGACGCCAACCGGGATCCGCATCAGGCTCAGTCCGATTTGGGACATTGCCGGGAAATAACGATCCACGAAGTCACCCGAAGTTTCACGAAGAAACGGCATCTATCTTGGGGTTCCTTGGGGGCGCTTTGTGGACATTCTTAACGCAAAACAGGTCCATCACCCAACGTCCGAGGAGACTTTGATGAGCACCATCCACAACATTCCGATCATCGACGGCCACAACGATACATTGCTCGCGCTGCACGCGCCCAAGCCGGGCAAGGAGCGCTCGTTTTTCATCGAGAGCGAGCATGGCCATCTAGATCTGCCACGCGCCCAACGCGGTCAGATGGGCGGCGGATTCTATGCGATCTTCACGCCCAGCGCCAGCGGGACAGACAGCCCCGGCGCACCCACCAGCGGCAGCTATGCCATGCCCATGGGCGCCGAAGTGGAGCAGAACGTGGCGCTTGGCCACACCGTGGCAATGGCCGCCCAACTCTTCCAGATCGAACGCGAGGCGGATGGCGCGGCCAGAGTCGTGCGCACTGTGCAAGAACTGGCCGACTGTCTGCAAAGCGGCGTCCACGCGATGATCTTTCACATCGAAGGCGCGGAGGCCATCGATACCGAATTGGATGCGCTCTATGTCCTCTACGAAGCGGGGCTGCGCTCGCTGGGCATCACCTGGAGCCGACCCAACGCCTTTGCTTTTGGCGTGCCGTTTCAGTTTCCCCATTCGCCCGATACTGGCCCCGGACTGACCGACGCGGGCAAGCGGCTGGTGCGCGCCTGCAACGAGTTGGGCGTCATGCTCGATCTCTCCCATCTCAACGAGAAGGGCTTTTGGGATGTGGCCGAGCTGTCGGCTGCCCCGTTGGTGGCCACCCACTCCGGCAGCCATGCGCTCTGCGCCGTCACCCCGCAAACCGTGACCGATGCGCAACTGGATGCGGTCGCGGCCAGCGGGGGCATCGCGGGCGTCAACTTTAACTGCTCCTTCCTGCGCGAGGATGGCCGGCTGGAAGCAGACACGCCGCTAGAAGATATCGCCCGCCATGTGGACTACATGGTCGAGCGCATGGGCGTCGACCATGTGGCGTTCGGCTCTGATTTCGACGGCGCGCTGATGCCGCTGGAATTGAAGGACGTGACCGGTCTACCCAAGCTGATGGAGCTGTTGCGCGGGCATGGCTATGGTGAGGGCGAGCTGCGCAAACTCGCGTTCGAGAATTGGCTGCGTGTGTTGGGTCAAAGCTGGAAATAGCGACTATGGTACAATGTCCAAATTGACCATCACACAATCCGTGAATTGAGGAGAAAAGCGATGGACGAGTTAGTCGAACTCTGGGAGATTCCTGAGACTGAAGAACTCTATATGATCGCTGGCTGGAGCCAATGGGCAGATGCCGGATCGGTCTCATCAGGTTTGCCGGACTATCTGATCGACCACTTGAGTGCAACCAAGATCGGCGAGATCAAGCCGGGCAGCTTCTATCTCTTTCAGATTCCGGGAATGCACCACCTGCTTCGCCCAGAGGTGAAATTTGAGGAAGGATACAGCTCCCAGATCAAGCCGCGCGCCAACGAATTCTACTATCACGGCAACGAGAAGGTGGGCCTGATCATCTTCCGCGGCGAAGAGCCACATATGAACGCCGAGCAGTATGCCGATGCGCTCTTTGCAGCCAGCCGTAAACTCGGCGTGCGGCGGATTGCGTTGGTCGGCGGCGTCTATGGCGCCATGCCCTATGAAAAGGACCGCGAG
>JAAUPU010000710.1 GCA_012032975.1 Caldilineaceae bacterium
CCAGCAGTCGGCGTCGGCGTCGCTGGCCTGGTAACCGGGCACAACCGGACAGACCCGTCGCGGCCATGATCGTGCGTGCGGAAATCTTGTCGCCCAGGCTTCGCATGACCTCCGGCGACGGCCCAATCCAGGTCAGATCCGCGCCGATCACCTGGGCGGCGAAGTCGGCGCTTTCGGAGAGAAATCCATAGCCGGGGTGGACGGCATCGCAGGCAGTGCGGAGCGCTGCATCGACCAAACGGTCTCCGTTCAAATACGATTCCGCCGGCGGTGCCGCGCCGATATGGACAGCTTCGTCTGCCAGCGTCGTGTGCAGGGAATAGGTGTCAGCGTCGGAATAGACCGCAACGGTCGAGATTCCCATCTCCCGGCAAGCGCGCAGAATCCGCACCGCGATCTCGCCGCGATTTGCGACCAGGATCTTGCGCAACATGCGGCTACCTATCTCTTCTGCTCCGTGGGAATTTGTCGTCCGACGCTGTCGAATGCCAAAGCTTACTTGGGCGATTGGCGAGTGTCGATGTCCCCGTCATAGCGCAGAGCATCCGCGCCGCGCTCGCCGGTGCGGATGCGTATCACGTCATCCACGGGCAGGACAAAGATCACACCATCGCCCTGGTTGCCAGTCACGGCGGCCTTGGAAATCGCTTCGATGGTCCTCTCCAGGTGGCGTTCGCTGAGGATGATGTTGACCTGCAAACGGGGCAACATGTCCACCTGGTAGGTGCCCTTGCGCCCGGTCAGAATGATGCCGCCCTGCCGTCCGTGGCCCTGCACCTCCGCCACGTTCATGCCCACGATGCCGATTTCGTGTAGCGCGGCCTTGACATTTTCCAGCGTCTCATGCCGGATGATGGCTTCTATTTTCTTGAACATGTGAGTTCCCTTCGTTTGGTTGTCCGTCGGCATGGTTTAAGTGTAGGCCCGTTCGCCATGCTCGCTGATGTCTAGACCCACTTCTTCTTCCTCTTCGGTGACGCTGAGTCCCCAGAATCTGTTGATCAGCTTGGCCAGTCCAAAGGTGATGGCGAAGGCAAAGACCGCCGTCACCACCACCGTGATCAGCTGGATGACCAGTTGCGATGGGTTGCCATAGAGCAGGCCATTGGCGCCGTTGGGGTTGACTGCGACCGTGGCAAAGATGCCGGTGGCCAGCGCGCCCCAGGTGCCCGCCATGCCATGACAGGCCCAGACATCCAGAGATTCGTCCAACCCGCGGCGTTCTCTGAAGCCGATGCTGTAATAGCTGATGGGCGCCGCGATCGCGCCGATCAGGATGGCGACCAGGGGAGTGACAAAGCCTGCCGCCGGTGTGATCGCGACCAGACCCACCACCGCGCCGGTAACGATGCCCAGAATACTGGGTTTGTTGTCGCGCCAGGCCAGCATCATCCATACGACGGCGGCAGCGGCTGCCGATGTGTTGGTGTTAAAGAGCGCAAGCGAAGCCAGGCCATCGGCGGCCAACGCGCTGCCGCCATTAAAGCCAAACCAGCCAAACCAGAGCAACGACGCGCCCAAAATGGTGTAGGTGATGTTGTGAGGTTCGATGGTGACGCGTCCAAAGCCCTTGCGTTTGCGGATTGCCAGGGCAAAAGCCAGCGCAGAGAAACCAGCCGTGATATGCACGACGGTGCCGCCGGCAAAGTCCAATGCGCCCATTTGGTAGAAGATGCCGCCGCCCCAAACCCAGTGCGCAACCGGGTCATAGACGATGGTGGCCCAGAGCAAGGTGAAGATCAGAAAGCTCTTGAAACGGATGCGCTCCACAAACGCGCCGCTGATCAGCGCCGGCGTGATGATCGCAAAAGTCATCTGAAAGCCGACGAAGGCCAGATGCGGGATGTTGGACAGTTGCGGATGCGCTTCCCCGCCAATGCCCGTCAGCCCAAAAAAGTTCAGCCCGCCGACGACCCCACCGATACTGTCGCCAAAGGCGATCGAATATCCGATCACGATCCATTGCAAGCTGATCAGCCCGATGGTAATGAAGCTGAGGTTGAGCGTCGAGAGGATATTCTTTCGCCGTACCATGCCGCCACTAGAAGTAGCCCAATGCCGGCGTCATCAAGAGCACAAGCGCAGTTGACATCAGAACCCAGGCAGTATCGCCCGTGTTGATCGTGCTTTCCATCGGTTTTCCCCTTATTCCTTTTGAGACGGTCCGTTTGTGCGAAGCGCCCGCAGCGGCAGAAGCGCCCATGCTGCGCCACAGAGGCGCTTGATGCACATCGCCAGGATCGACGCCAAACGAACCAGGGAGCGGCGCCAATACGGGCAAATCCATCACATGGGGAAGTCAATTGCAGAAATGGGACGCTGAAAAGCAAGTGTAGGCGCGAAAACAATCGTTACACAATGTGCATGTTGCACAAAGAAGCGGGAGGGTATGTCGTCTAGGTATGACCAATCACGGGCGGGGCCAAACCGCCGCTCTCCAGAGTTGACGAGTCTCCGCACCGGTAGAATAGAATAGACCGTAGAAACATCTTGCCCCTTCTTGGAGCGACTGGATCGCAAATGAAGCCCCGGCGCGCAACCTCATCTACAACCCACATGCTGGCTTCGGCGAGTGGGGCGGAAGCGTGTCCCAGGTTGCCGACGATTGGCGGGCGCATGGCTGGTTCGTGGCGCTTCAGCCAACCCGCTATGCCGGCCACGCGACCGAGCTTGCCGGAACGAATGAAGCGATCACGAGCTTCCAATAGGTGTGGCGTGCTGCGACGTTGCAAACCGACTTGGACAACTCGGTCATATTTACGCGCAGCCGCCACCATGGCCTGCCCCTCGACAACGTCGTAGCTAATCGGCTTCTGAACATAGACGTCGGCGCCGGCTCGGCAGGCATCGATCATCGGTAACAATGCCAATGGTCCGGGGTGCCAACGAGGACGATCTCAGGTTTTTGATCAGCCAGCAACTGTCGATAGTCTCCATAGCCCGGCGGACGCTTCTTGGATGCCTGACGCTGCGAAACAAGCTCAATGGCAGATTCCAGCATCTGTGAATCGACATCGCAAAGGCCTACAACGTCGACGGGAGCCACCTGCATCATGTGAAACAAATCTGTCTTGCCGTACCATCCGCAGCCGATCAATCCCACTCGCGCAGGCTGACCGGCTTCGTCGGCGTTCAGTCCCT
Source organism: Caldilineaceae bacterium (assembly GCA_012032975.1). The sequence continues at coordinate 3,142 of JAAUPU010000710.1, forward strand.
CGCAAATGGACGACATTGTG
>JAAUPU010000711.1 GCA_012032975.1 Caldilineaceae bacterium
GCCACCGGCCAAGTGCTTGCCCGCAAGCTAGGCCCGACTCGGCCACACCCATCGACAGCGACCACGCCGCCGACTGGGCCAGCGACCTCAACGACATGGCATGGGGCCGCCGCGTGCGGCTGCCCGGCTGGCGAGGCTGGGACAAGAACGATCTCTTTGCGCCCCACACGGCTCACACCGAAGCTACCGTCACGTTGGCGATTGGCCCAGAGGGACTGTTCCGTCCGCTAGCCGATCTATTCAGCCGTGCCAGCACCTCCATCGACCTGAGCATCTACACGCTGGAGCATCCCGAACTCTGCCAGATCCTGGCAGATGCTGTCGGTCGCGGCGTGCAGCTTCGCATCTTGCTGGAGGGCAGCCCGCCCGGTGGCATCGACGACGTCCAGCGTTGGTGCGTGGCACAGATTGCACGGGCTGGCGGCGATGTCCGCTACATGACGCCGACCGACGACGCACCCAAAGGCGCCCAACCCCGCTTCCGCTTTTCCCACGCCAAATATGGCATCATCGATGGACGGATGACCATCAACGGCACCGAAAACTTCAACACCAACTCCATGCCGACCACCACCAATCCACCGCCCGGTGGTCGGCGCGGCTTCTATCTGTTTACCGACGCCGCACCGGTGATCCAGGCGCTGCAACAGATCTTCGCCGCGGATTGGGCACCCGACCGCTTCCGCGATCTGCGACCCTACCGCGCAGACGATGAAAAATATGGCGACCCGCCGCCAGACTTCGTGCTCCCGCTGCCGAGCGTCTACACGGTATTCGATGCGCCCTTTGCCCAGCCGCTGACGGTCCAGGCGAACGCCCGTTTCGAAGTCGTCAGCGCGCCAGAGAATGCGCTGCGTCCTGATGCCGGCCTTCATGCCAAGCTAGCGGCGGCTGGCCCGGGCGACGAGATCATGCTGGTCCAGCTCTACGAAAACAAGAACTGGGGCGCCACCAGCAGCAACCCCATTGCCGACCCCAACCCGCGGCTACAATTGCTGATCGACGCGGCGCGCCGCGGGGCCAGGGTTCGTCTGCTGCTCGATAGCTACTTTGACGAGCCAGAAGCACTGCGCAGCAACCGCGCCACGACTGACTATCTGCGCGAACTCGCGGCACGTGAGCAGCTGGATCTGCAGGTGCGGCTGGGCAATCCCACCGGCGGCGGCATCCATGCCAAGCTGGTGTTGGTCCGTTTGGGCGGCGAGTATTGGTCGGCGATCGGGAGCCTGAATGGCGGCGAGGTGAGCTACAAACTCAATCGGGAGGTCGTCGTCTTGACCGATGTATATCCGGTCTTCACGCGATTGGTGGACGTATTCGAGCATGATTGGGTGCTGGGGAAGTAGCTGGTTGCGGTGACGGGAGGTTTCCGCAGCATCGGGGATACGAACTGTCGGTCGAGAATATCCGTCGGCGATGCCGCTGCCTGCACTGTCGGCCAGCCATACTGCGCGGACGCGGGGACTCGGATTTGGCAGTCAGTGCGTCGCTGAATTCGGTCTGCATGGATATGCCATGCGCCGGCAGGCATAGGGTTTGCGTGGTATTCGCTCTGGTTTGGCACGGTGACGCGCTGCGACTCATCAAGAATCTTTAGCGACACCATATTACAGATCATCGTACCCCAGGCTCTTCTCGGTCGTTCTCGGAGATTCGAGCGTATGTGAAGATGACACGGAGTGAATCTGTGTAGCAATCGTAGACCACTTTCATACCTGACTAGGCCATGACCGCAGCGGCGCGACTAAAAACTCCGCGTCGGAATTGTTGTCAGGATCTCAATGATGACTGCCCGCTTTCATCCACCTCCCGGAGTCGGTGTGCAACCATTGTCAGGACATCTTCAATACGAGTGGGGCCATGGGGCTTTACGTCGCCATCTACGCCGTCATGGATGTGATGTGGAAAAGTGGAGAGTTCTGGATGATGCGGCGCATTATCCCACCGGGCGATCAACAACCCTTCTGGGTCTTGCCAGTGAAAGCTGTATTTGCCGACTTCCACCCGCCCCGCATGGATACGATACCATTCGAAGGCTTCCAGCATATCGCCATTCGTCAGCTGAAGCCGATAGCGATAGAGTCCAACGTCGTCTTTGCTCTGCTCTTGAACAACGGTCAGCCCTTGAACCCCCCTGGTACGCGCAACCAGAATGCGCACGTAACTGAGGTACTCTTGGGGCGAATTCATAGCACGGTTTCAATCCGTGCAATCCGTTCCAACACATATTGCCGCAGTTCATAGATGCCCGTCCACTCAAAGAAATCCGTGCTATCACCCAGCTTGCCAGCCTCAAACTTCCGATACGCATCGGCTGACTCCATTCCGTATTGCTTTTCGAATCGATTCAGTATTTCATCGTACTCTACAAGCGAGCGACGGTAATCTTCGCGTTTGAATTGCAGCAAGTTTTCGAGAACTTGATCCAGCCCCTCCTGATATACTTCTTCCAGCACTTCAAGCTGGGCTACCCTACTCATTGTGCGCCTCCATGACCAACTCAAACAATCGACTAGGACTCAGCGGAATCTCCAAAATCTCCAGCCCGAATTCACTCAGCGCATCCTCGACCGCCTGGGCAAAGAGCGGCCCCACGGGAATCGCGCCGGCCTCGCCCGCGCCTTTGATGCCCAACGGGTTGAGCGGCGAGGGCGTCTCCAGGTGGTCGGTCTCGATGCGCGGCACCGTGTCCGCGGTGGGCAGCAGGTAGTCCATGAACGAGGCGTTGAGCAACTGTCCATTCTCGTCCCAGACCAACTGCTCGTAGAAGGCGTTGCCGATGCCCTGGGCGACGCCGCCCTGGATCTGGCCGGCGAGGATCAGCGGGTTGATCACCGTGCCGCAGTCGTGGACCACCACGTAGCGCTGGATCTCGACGGTGAAGGTTTCCGGGTCGACCTCCAGGATCAGGGCGTGGACGCCGCTGGCGGTGGTGCCGCCGGCGGGCCCGAAGTACTGGGTGCGCCTGCTCTTCGACGCGGAGGACCACGAGACCCGAGGTCTGGCGACCGTCGCGATCCTCGCGCAGGGCCTGACGGCGGAGCTTGCGGACGACGTCCGTGCGGCCTACGCGTCCGGAGTGCTCACGCCGTTGCCGGAGCTCTCGACTGAGCTGCTGAAGCACCCGGCGCAGACGGCGCCCCGACCTCGCAAC
>JAAUPU010000712.1 GCA_012032975.1 Caldilineaceae bacterium
GCAGATCCTTTTGCTGTAAGGCCACTGTAAAACCTGGACGCCAGTCCCGTTCAATGATCTGCGGCGCACGGTTGGTAAACATCCAGCTTCCCGCTGCGCCCTTGCTGATCGCGTCGAAGGTCTTGCGCAGATCCACGCCGCCGGCCTCGGCAAGCATCAATGCCTCGCACATGGCCAGGCAGTTGCCAACCACCAAAACCTGATTGACGAGCTTGACCGTCTGACCCGCTCCCGTGTCGCCGACATGGGTAATCGTCTTGCCCATTGCCTCGAAGACCGGCATGGCGCGCGCCACTTGCTCTGCGTCGCCGCCAATCATGATACTCAGCGTGCCATTGGCGGCGCCCTCGCTGCCGCCGCTGATGGGCGCATCCAACATTTTGATACCCTTGGCGGCCAGCTTTTCTGAAATCGTCACCGTGGCCTGTGGGCTATGGTGCTACAGTCTATGACCAATGCGCCTGACTTGGCCCCATGGATCACGCCCTCTTCGCCAAGGATCACGGCCTCGACATCCGGGGTATCGCTGACACAGGTCACGATGATATCGCTGTGCGCGGCGACATCGGCGGGGCTTGATCCTGCGGTGGCGCCCTCGCCAACCAGTGCGTCTACCTTGCTTGATGTCCGGTTCCAGGCTCGCACCTGAAAGCCGGCTTTCAGAAGATTACGCGCCATTCCGCGGCCCATAATGCCCAGCCCAATAAAGCCTATGCGTTCGCTCATGAGTATCTCCTTTGATGGGTTGTTCATGGTTTATAGAAACGACCCCGCCAGATCTGGCGGGGTCGTGCTGATCCGCTTGTGTCCAAAGCGCGTCTTGCCTTCGAGTACGATGAACCCTAGATCAGCATCGCTTCGATTGCTTCGGTTGTTTCGGTGTCGGCCTCTTCCACTTCGCGGTGTTCGATGATGTCAAAGACGAAGTCGTGCTTGAGCTCCTCATCCACCAGCGTCTCGCGATGGTCGACCTGCACCTTGTCGCCTGGCACGAACTGGTTGGCCAGCAACGCTTCGCTGAGCGGATCCTGAATGCTGTTCTGGATCACACGGCGCAATGGCCGGGCGCCATACTCAGGATCGTAGCCTGCTGCTGCCACCGCCAAGCGGGCTGCATTGGTCAGGACCAACTCGATCTCCTGCTCGGCAAGCTGCATGCGAAGCGGTCGCAACTCCAACTCGACGATCTGGGCGATCTCTTCCCGCGTGAGGCTGCGGAAAACCATTACGCCATCCAGCCGGTTGATAAACTCAGGTCTGAAGGTCTTTTTCAACGCATCCATCACTTTGGCCTTCATTGCCTCGTACTCATGTTCGCGCGACTCGTCGTCGTCCTTGGTGATGGCGAAACCGAGCCGGCTGGCGCCCTGAATCAGCTTGGCGCCGATGTTGCTGGTCATCAGAATCAGCGTGTTGCGGAAGTCCACGCGGCGACCCTTTGCATCGGAGAGATAGCCATCCTCCATGATCTGCAGCAACATATTGAAGGCTTCTGGATGGGCCTTCTCAATCTCGTCCAGCAGGATCACGCTGTATGGGCGTCGCCGCACAGCTTCGGTCAACTGACCACCTTCGTCGTAACCGACATATCCGGGAGGCGCACCGACCAGGCGACTGACGTTATGGCGCTCCATAAATTCGCTCATGTCGAGCTTGATGAGCGCTTCTTCGCTGCCAAACATAAACTCGGCCAGCGTCTTGGCCAGCAAGGTTTTGCCAATGCCTGTCGGCCCGAGGAAGATAAAGCTGCCAATCGGTCGGCGCGGATCCTTCAGACCGGCGCGCGCCCGGCGCACGGCCTTGCTGATCGCCTTGATCGGCTCTTCCTGGCCGATGACGCGATTGCGCATGACCTTTTCCATCTCCAGCAAACGCTCGCGTTCTTCGCCAGCAATGCGGCTGACGGGCACGCCTGTCCACATGGCGACCACTTCCGCGATATCTTCTGGGGTCACCTTTGGCTTGTTCGATTCCTCGTTCCAGCCCTCGCGCAGCTCGCTCAGCTGTGTTTCCAGCTCGACCTCTCGGTAGCGCAGGTCAATGGCATCGTCGAAGCGTTGCGTTTCCAGCGCCTCTTCCTTGAGCTTCTGAAGCTTCTTCAGGTTCATGAAGGTCTCGCGCAGGTTGGCGGCGTAGGGCGCTTTGTACATGCGCACGCGGCTGCCTGCTTCGTCGATCAGGTCGATGGCTTTGTCGGGCATAAATCGGTCCGGCACATAGCGCGCCGCCAGGGTTGCGGCGGCGTCCAGCGCTTCGTCGGTGATGAGCAGCTTGTGATGGTCTTCGTACCGAGACTTCACACCGCGCAGAATTTCGACTGTTTCTTCTACCGAGGGTTCGTCGACCAATATGGGCTGGAAGCGACGTTCCAGAGCGGCATCGCTCTCGATGTGTTTGCGATACTCGTCCAGGGTCGTCGCGCCGATCACCTGGAGTTCACCTCTGCTCAAGGCTGGTTTGAGAATGTTGGCTGCATCCACGCTGCTGCCTGCAGCGCCGGCGCCGACCAACATGTGAACTTCGTCAATGAACAGGAGTGCACTGGTATTGATAATTTCTTCGATTACTTTCTTCAGACGCTCTTCAAACTGGCCGCGATACATGGTGCCAGCGACGAGACTGCCCACATCGAGCATTAGCAATCGTTTGTTCAGCAGCGGCTCCGGTACGTCTCCCTCGATGATGCGCTGCGCCAATCCTTCGACAATGGCTGTCTTGCCGACACCCGGTTCACCGATCAAGGCTGGATTGTTCTTGGTGCGTCGGCTCAAGATCTGGATCAGCCGTTCGATCTCGTTCTGGCGACCTACGACGGGATCAAGTTTGTTCTCCTCCGCGGCTGCCGTCAAATCAAAGCCCAATTGGTCAACCAGCGGGGTCTTCGACTCTTTCTTGCCCTTGTCCTTGGATTGCGCCTGACTTTGCAGGAGGTTGCGGGCGGTCTGAGTTCGCACCCGATCGAGGCTGACACCAAGGCCGCGCAACACGTTGACGGCAATGCCTTCGCCTTCGCGCACCAGTCCCAGCAAAAGATGCTCGGTGCCGATATAATGGTGGCCCATCAGCCGGGCTTCGTCCACGGCGAGCTCGATCACGCGTTTCGTGCGCGGTGCGAGTGTCGGCTTCCAAAGGCGGCCGTTCGCCGCGCCCA
>JAAUPU010000713.1 GCA_012032975.1 Caldilineaceae bacterium
GTCTCGACAGTTTAATGTAGTGCCGGCCAATTACGTCTTTTCTGGATAGCCTGCCGACCACGACATCCGGCAAAGTCGACCGTCTTGCCCTGCCAGACCCCGATACTGGCCGGCCCGAACTGGATGTGGACTATGTGGCCCCGCGCACACCCGTGGAGGAGATGTTGTCCGATCTTTGGTCCTCGGTGCTCGGCATCGACCGGGTCGGCGTCCACGACAGATTCCTGGAGCTGGGTGGCGATTCGTTGTTGGCCAGCCAGGTGATCGCCCGCGTGGTCGATTCGTTTTTCGACCGATCTGCCCATTGCCACGCTCTACAACACCCCGACCGTGGCTGAAATGGCCCTTGCCATCATGCAGAGCAAGTTGGAAGCCATGCCCGAAGATCAGGTCGAAGCGCTGCTGTCGAACGAGATGCCATTCGACCAAATCGGCCAGCCGGCCACGCAGCATTCATAGAAAGAACTCTTGAATGAATCACGCTCAACAGGCCAGTGGATCGATGTGGTTCCAACAGCAGACGCTGCGCCGGCAAGCTCGCCACCCCAGCGGGTTTGTTGCCGAGATCGCCGATACAGAGCTTGAGGAATCGATACTCAGCCGCTTCGCCAAAATCGTCTCTCAATTTGGCGACCGCGTCGCGGTCGAGAGTAGCACCCAAGCGTTGACCTTTCGCCAGTTGGATCTGGCTTCCAACCGGGTCGCCCAGACGCTGTTGGCCCGCCGCGGAGCGGCCAACGAACCGGTGGTCATGGTGGTTTCCAGCGGCGTCCATCATCTGATCGCGCTCTACGGCATCCTCAAAACCAACAAGTGCTATGTACCGCTGCCTGCCCACACACCCCCCGATCGGATGGATTTCATCCTGCAAGACCTTGACCATCCTCTGCTGCTTGTCGATGCAAGAACAGTGGAGCCGATCAAGGCCGCACCGGCCAGCGCCCTTTGTCAGCAGCTTCTGTTGGATGAGGCTTTGGAACAAGGCACAGGCGCTCCCTTGAATTTGGACCACGCGACAGATGGCCTCGTTCGCATTCAGTACACGTCGGGGTCCACGGGTCAGCCCAAAGGTGTGATGAATGAGAGCAGAGTTCTGCTCTGCAAAGCGCGCGCAATTGCCGAAGCCGTGTCGCTCTGTCACGAGGATCGCCTGGCCAAGCTGGGTGTCGATACGCCCGATGCCATCACCTGTTCGCTGGTCGGCGCGACGTTCCTCAGTCTGGACGTCCAGAGGCACGGCGTGCAAGGGATCATCGGTTTCCTGGCTCAGGCACAGGCGACTGTGTTGCGGTCGACTGCCACTGCATTTCGAGAGTTGATACGCAGCCTGGACGGTTCGCTCGCGTTTCCCCATCTACGTTTGGTGGTGGTCAACGGCGAGCCATCGACAGCCGACGACCTTCGCGCAGCCAGAGATCATTTCCCCGCCGGATGCGTCTACTCCAATTCCTACGCGGCGACCGAAACCCCCACCACGGCCGCCTATTTTGCGACGCCCGACTCGGTAGAGGGGCTGGATCGTCTGCCGATTGGCTATCCGATGAGCCATGTTGAAGTTCTGCTCCTCGACCCAGAGCGACGCGTGCCGACCAACGATGAGGTCGGCGAAATCGTCGTGCGCAGCCGTTATCTGACACACGGATACTGGAAACGACCTGAGCAAACCGCGCAGCGCTTTCTCCCGCTGACCCAGAGAACCGCGACAAACGCCTGTACTTCACCGGCGACCTGGGACGATTCGACCTGGACGGGTGTCTCCACTACATGGGTCGCAAAGATCACACCGTGAAAATCCGTAGCCAACTGGTCGAGTTCACTGCGGTAGAAGATGCGCTGCGAGGTGTACAGGGTGTGAGAAACGCAGCCGTCGTCGCAAGACCCGGCCCCAGCGGTGATCTTCGACTCGTCGCCTATATCGAACCGGATGGCGAGCAGCCATCGCTCACCGTGCTGAGCGGTCAACTGAAACGCCGCTTCCCGGTTGTTCCGGCTCAATACATCTTTTTAGAGAGTCTGCCAACCACGGCCACGGACAAAGTCAATCGACGCTTGCTCCCGGAGCCGGCGGGCCACCGGCCCCAACTGGATGTCGCGTATCTTGCGCCGCGCACGCCACTCGAAAGCATGGTGGCCAGAATCTGGGCCGATGTTCTCGGCATCGACCCTGTTGGCATTCATGACAATTTTCTCGACCTGGGCGGCGATTCCCTGCTGGCCAGCCAGGTGATCACCCGGGTGATGGACTCAACTTCAACCGCCTTGCCGATCGCCACCCTCTACGCGGCCCCGACCATCGCGGAGATGGCGCTGTCGATCACCAGGCAGAAACTTCAAATGTTGCCAGCTAGCGATATCGAGAAGATTCTTGCCAATATTGAACCTGGTAACAAACCTTGAGGTGTCAAATGCAACTTTCTAGATGGCAACGCCTCACGGCGTTGTCGTTCGTCTTTCTGGCCGTGCTGCTCCTTTCCCTTTTCGGCGCGAGCGGCGTTGCACACGCCGCAGGCTCGACCTGTTACGCCACCCGTGACGATGGGACGACTCTCTTCTCGAGCAGCGATGCACATGCCGTGCAACAGGCGGTGGATGCGGCCAGCGCGGGCGACCATGTCAAGGTGGCGGGCAGGTGCGTTGGGGTAGGCCGCTGGGGAACACGACCCAGTCGGTCTACATTTCCATGACGCTGACCCTCTCGGGCGGTTACACCACGACCGATTGGACAACTAGCGATCCCGTCGCCAACCCCACTACAATCGACGCGGCAGATGGCGGGCGTGTGTTGCGCGTCTCAGCCCCATTCCCAGCGCCGGTCGAGATCGCCAATCTGATCCTTCAGCGCGGCCTGATCACGGGCACGGGCAGCAGCATTCAGAGCGACGGCGGCGCCATTCACAGCTTCTATGCGCTGACCTTGACCAACGTCAGCGTCCTTTCCAGCACGGCGGCGTCTGGGCAAGGCGGCGGGCTATACACCGGCTCGACGCTGTATTTGACCAACACCCACTTCATCAACAACACATCTTCCGACATTGGCGGCGGGGCGCGAGCCAGCGAGGCGACCACCGCGGTGAACAGCCGCTTCGAGAAAAATCAAACGGGCGGATCAGGGGGTGGGCTGAATGTCAGCGGATCGCTGACGCTGAC
>JAAUPU010000714.1 GCA_012032975.1 Caldilineaceae bacterium
GTAACCGCCACCGCCGGTAAGACAGCCGGAATATAAAAAAGGGTGCGGTAGAGGTTCATGGCATGGAGACGCAGATTGAGCAGGAGCGACAGCGCCAATCCTAGCACCAGTTGCAAGGGCAGCCCAAAAGCGGCGTAGGTTAATGTCACCTTGAGCGCTTGCACGAAATCATCGTCATCGGTAAAGATCATCACATAGTTGTGCACGCCAATCCAGCGCGGCGGGCTTACAATGTCCCAGGCGGTGAAGCTAGAAGAAAGAAACAATGATGGGCCCTGCCACAAAAGTGATAAAGCCGATCAGCCAGGGCAGGATGAAGACATAGCCGTCCACATATTCGCGCCAGAGTAGGGGTCGTTTCGCCATACAAGAACCTTCCGTTTTCAATCCTGACAAGATGACAAGGTGAAAGGGTGACGTTGTACGAATCTTGTCATCTTGTCACCCTTTCACCTTGTCACCCTTGTCACCCTTGTCACCTTGTCACCAATCGTATACGAACCATCGCGGCGCTGAAGATGGGGCGCTTCCCAGTACTTGAAATCGCTGGCCAGCGCGCGTTCTTCATTGAATTCCACGCCGAGGCCCGGTGTGTCGGGCACAAGGTAGCGGAAGCCGTCGAGTTGAGCCTGCACCGGGAACCAACTTTCATCGTAGAAACGGCCCGTTTCGGTCGGCGAATTGCGCACTTCCAGCCACGCAAAGTTGGGCACTGCTGCGGCTAGATGCACCGTCGCCGCAGTGCAGATTGGGCCGAGCGGGTTGTGGGGCATCAGGTCGATGTAGTGCGCCTCGGCCATGGCCGCCACCTTCATCGACTCGGTCAACCCGCCGACATTGCAGACATCCAGGCGGACAAACTGGGTAATCCCCCGCTCGATATAGGGCAGAAAACTGCCACTTGCTGGCGAACTCCTCGCCGATGGCAAAGGCACGTCGGTGAGCGTGCGCAGCGCCTCGTATGCCTCTGGCGTTTCGTCGCGGATCGGCTCCTCCAGATAATCGAGCGTACCCTTGGGCATCCGCTGGCAGAAGGAAGCGGCCTCGGCCACGCTCAGCCGGTGGTGATAGTCGATGCCGATCACCGGACCGGGGCCGACTGCCTCGCGAACTTTGGTCAACCACTTGGCGAGTCTCGGCAATCGACTCACGCGGCTCGAAGATGCGATTGTCGTCTCCTTCGCCCCGACCGGGGTGCATCCCCGTGCGAATGGCCGGCCACCCCAGATCGACCAGAAGCTGAACCTGCTCGATCAGCTCTGGTCCCATGCCAGCCGTGGTCGTGGCAAAACAGGGGATCCAGTCGCGCTGCTTCCCGCCCAGCAATTGATAGACTGGTACGCCCAGCGCCTTGCCCGCAATGTCGTAGAATGCCATGTCCAGCGCGGCGATCGCCGCGGTCAGCACTCGTCCCCCTTCGAAATATTGGCTGCGATACATCTCCTGCCAGAGCGTGCCCATGCGCATGGGGTCGCGACCCAGCAAGAACTCGCGATAGTGGTTGATCGCGCCGACCACGGCCAGTTCGCGGCCAGAGAGACCCGATTCGCCCAGGCCATGAATGCCTTCGTCGGTCTCGACCTTGACGATCAGTTGGTTGCGATGGCCGACCCAGACGGGATAGCTCTTGATGTCGGTGATCTTCATGCGAATTCCTTCCGTGTGGGATGGGTATACAAAAATGTGGGCAACTCTTCGAGTGCTGGACAACCAATCTGCCCCATCGTTGCCTGTAGCTCGGCCTTGAGGACGTTCATCACATGGTCACCGCCGGCGCGGTCCAACGCTGCAACGGCAAAGAGAAACGGGCGGCCCATCAGCACGAAGTCGGCGCCGAGCGCCAACATGCGCGCGATATCCAGCCCGGATCGGACGCCGCCGTCCGCGATGATCGGCACATCGGGTCCGACGGCAGCGCGCACTTTGGGCAACACCGCCACCGCAGAGGGCGCGGCATCCAGTTGTCGTCCACCGTGGTTCGAGACGACCAGACCATCCGCTCCCAGCGCCATATACTGCTTGGCATCTTCACAGTCGAGCACACCCTTGACCAACAATTTACCGGGCCAGAGATCGCGCAACTCCTGAAATAGTTGTGCCGTGATGTGAATGCCCATGCGCTCCTCGATGAACCTTGTTGACTCCATGATGCTGCGGCTCACATTGTTGGATTTGGCGGCATCTTGGTAGGGTTTGACATTGGCAAACTGGGGCACGCCCGTGCGCAACATGCCAATTGACCATGTTGGATGGGTGACCATCTGCCAGAGTGTCTGGAGGTTAAACTTGGGCGGCACCGAGAGTCCGTTGCGAATATCGTGGTCGCGACGGGTCTTGAAAGGCACATCGACGGTCACAAGCACTGTATCGTAGCCGGTCTCCTGGCAGCGCCGCAGCATATCTTTGCGCACGGCTGGCTCTTGCGGCGTGTAGAGCTGGAACCAACTGTTCTCCCCGGCGATCTGATAGCTCTCCTCCAGGCTGATGGTGGCCACGGTACTCAACGTGTACGGGATGTTGTGGGCCTTCGCTGCCGCGGCCAGGATTCGCTCCGAGTTGGGCCAGACCAGTCCAGAGAGTCCCAGCGGCGCGACGCCAAACGGTGCGTTGTACTCTCGTCCCAATAATTTACAACGCAGGTTGGGGCGATCGGCCTCGCTCAAATAGCGGGGCATCAGCTCGACGTCCATCAAGGAATCGCGGTTTTTCTTCACCGAAACACCATTGCCCAGACCGTTGACAAGGTAGTCGCGGGCAAAGCCGGGAATCCGCCGCATGGCTGTCTCTTCCATGTGGGAGACACACGAATATTTCTTGTCGATATTCATTGGAATCGCTTTCTCAAAGCGTAGAAACGTGATTGACGATATGTCAATTGTAGGCTAACGTACGTAGAGGCTCAAATTGCAACTGGCGCCAAGTCGATGGGAAAGGAAGTGAACCATGGCAAGAGTTACGCTGGCTTCTATCATGCTGATACTCTTCGTCGGATGCGTTGGCGCACCGCCGACCGGCGCAGCCATGCCCACGAGTGCATCGGCGACAGCGGACGCAACGGCCACCCTGCTTGCGACGCCACCGACAGGACGGTCACCGACCGACGGATCGGATGGTTCTATCCCCACCGCAGATACGTGGACGATCC
>JAAUPU010000715.1 GCA_012032975.1 Caldilineaceae bacterium
ATGCGCACCCACATATACAAGATGGGGCGACAGAAACGCCTGATTCCACCCGAATAGAATCGGCGGGCAACAGCCAGACAGGTCAGTCAATCTCTAGAATGACTGCCTTGTACTCATTGCGCGCGGCAATGCCCAAGACGCCGCGCATGGCATTGGCCACACGGCCGCCTTTGCCGATCACACGACCTGTATCCGCCGGTGCAACGCGCAGCTTCAGGATGGTCGCGCGCCGGGTGTCCTTGGTGTAGACGCTAACACCTTCGGGATCCTCGACCAACGCTTCTGCAATGTATTTGATCAGATCTTCCATGGGTTTGCGCCGATCCTCCTAGGCGCCGACTGGCTCAACTTCTACAGACGGCTCTGCATCTACAGATGGCTCTGCGGCATCCGTGCTTGCAGATGCCGCGTCTTCGGCGGCCTCCGCCAGTCCGATCGCCTTGCCAGATTCGTCCAGCAGATTCGCTTTACGCAGAAAACGCGCGACTGCATCGCTTGGCTGTGCGCCCACGCTCAACCAATGGGCGGCGCGTGCCTCATCAAACGACACGGTCTCCGGCTCGGTCAACGGGTCGTAAGTGCCAATCGTCTCGATAAAGCGGCCATTGCGCGAAGACTGCTGGTTTGCTACGACAATTCGGTAATATGGTTTTTTCTTGGCGCCCATGCGACGCAAACGAATTCGGACCACTGTGGTTGTTGCTCCTTGCTTTTCTAAAATTGACTCTTCAATCGCATCATTCGACTTTTATCCACCTCATGCGGGTCGGGCAATCAGCCTGCCAAGCAGTGCCGGCTATCCCATACCGCGAAACAAATCCATCATGCCACTGGGAAGGCCACCGCGTCCGCCACGCTTTCCCTTGCCTTTGCCACCCATGATACCCATCTGCTTCATCATCTTCTGCATATCACGGAACTGCTTGATAAGCGTGTTGACATCCTGTACGGTGGTGCCGCTGCCGGCAGCGATCCGGCGACGACGGCTGGCATTTAATATCTGTGGAAGCCGCCGCTCCTGGATAGTCATACTGCTGATGATGGCCTCGGTCCTCTTCATGCTGCCTTCCGCCATCTGGGTATCAACGCCTTTGACCATCTTATTCATGCCGGGAATCATGCCCAGAATATCGGTGATTGGCCCCAGCTTCTTGATCTGGTTGAGTTGATCCAGGAAATCTTCAAAGTCGAAGTTGCCCTCCTGCAACTTCCTCTCCATCGCCTCGGCGTCCTCTTCGCCGATGCTCGACTGCGCCCGCTCGATCAGCGTGAGCATGTCTCCCATGCCGAGGATACGGCCTGCCAGTCGCTCAGGCTGGAACGGCTCCAGGTCAGCCAATTTCTCGCCCGCGCCCAGGAATTTGATCGGCACGCCGGTGACGTGGCGCACGCTCAAAGCCGCACCGCCGCGGGCATCGCCATCCACCATGGTCATGATCAGACCGGTCAACGGCACACGCTTGTTGAAGCCCTCGGCAACCTGTACTGCCTCTTGACCGGCCATCGCATTGATGACCAGAAGCACCTCGGAGGGTCGAGCCACCATGCGCATCTGCTCCAGCTCTTGCATCATCTGATCGTCGATCTGGAGCCGACCTGCTGTGTCCAACAGGAGAACAGTATAGGCCTTTTCGCGAGCAGCCTTCACCGCGTTCTTGGCAATGGTCGAGGGAGGAACGCCAGCTTCCTCGGTATAGACCGGCACGTCGATCTGCGCGCCCAACACCTGCAATTGCTTGATGGCGGCCGGTCGATAGACATCGGCAGCCACCAGCATGGGACGCTGACCATCCTTGCGCAGGCGCAAGGCAAGTTTAGAGGCCATTGTTGTCTTGCCAGCGCCCTGAAGACCCACAAGCATGATCACATGGGGTGGCTGACCGGACAGGTTGAGCGACTGTGGCTTGCCAAGCAGTTCGATCAGTTCTTCGTTGACAATCTTGACAACTTGCTGGGCAGGCGTCAGGCTGTTCATCACCTCGGCGCCGACGGCGCGCACCCGCACCCGCTCGACGAACTCCTTGACGACCTTGAAGTTCACATCAGCTTCCAACAGCGCCAAACGAACTTCCCGCAACGCCGTGTTGACGTCGCTTTCGCTTAGCTTGCCCTGCCTGGCCAGCTTGTCAAAGACTGCCTGTAGTTTGTCGGAAAGGCTCTCGAACACAGTGCGTTCCTGAAACGATCGATGCTGACCATGCGCCAGACAAAACAATGCGCTGCTGGGTCGGTGCGCGATCCATCGTCCCACTGAGCGCAAACTGTTAGAATTCTACTGCTACTTGCCCTGTGGGTCAAATATGAGAGGCGGTCCCGAGTGGAGAGATAGCTCGGCAATGCCAGATCGCTGGCAAACCAAAAGCCCGGCGTGGCAGAACTTCCACGCCGGGCTGGGGAACAATGGTGATGACCTATTGCCGGGAATCAGGGCAGCGCGCCCTGCTCGACCATTGGTAGACGGCTACCACTCTGTCGCCTATTCGCTGACCTCTGCGGGCACGATGAGCGTAGCGCCGAGGATGATCGTCGTGTCACTCATGCAATTCGTGTCCATCAGATCCTGGATCGTGACGCCCCCACGGTCTGCCAGCACGCTCAAGCTGTCGCCAAGCTGAATTTCGTATTCGACCCAGCCTTCTGGGATGGCCGCGGCGCAGAAGCCTGCGCGCAGTTCATTTTCGACAGTGTCAGCCGGGACGTAGAGCAACTCGCCGATCAGGATTGTCGTGCGGTCCAGGCAGTTGGCCGCCATGACTTCGTCAATGGTTGTCGAACCGCGCATGGACAAGTTGGTGAGATTGTCGCCCACCTTCACCTCATACTCAACCCAATCCTCGGGCGCCACAATGGTGCAGGCGTCGGTCAGCGCTTCAATCGCCGGGGCCGCAGCGCCATCTTCGGCAGGCGACGCACCCTCGACGATCTCGACCGGGCCATCGGAGATGACACGCAATGAGATGCCCTGCACCGTGTCGCGTTGGCCTGGCAAAATCTGATAATTGAGCAAGACCTTCACGCCCGGAACCAGGTCACCGACAATATCCATGCTGGAAAATACTTCGATATTGCCATCCGGCTGATAGCGATCCATCACATTCAGCGCACCGACTTTGAGCAAACGACCGGAGTGGCCGTAGAAGATC
>JAAUPU010000716.1 GCA_012032975.1 Caldilineaceae bacterium
AGCAGGACGGCGCGGATGTCGCGTAGTTTTGCTGCTTCGGCTTGCATTGTGGCTCCATCATGACTGGTACAATATTTATGAATGATGACGCCATTGTACCACATTGGCGAGAGCAACCGACGAAAAGACATTTCGCCTGCCACCCCCGACAGCTCGTTCGTTGCTTGGTCATCGTAGGCCGCGCTACTTCCCTTGATCGGGCAGGGATGTAAGTTGAAGGCGCGCCAGACAGCGACGGCCCACCACCTCCGCTGTTGAGCCAG
The DNA here is from genome assembly GCA_012032975.1 of Caldilineaceae bacterium. The sequence goes on from JAAUPU010000716.1 coordinate 264, forward strand.
CTGGAGACGCCGTCTCTGAATGATTGACGGGATTTGACGAGATCAGCGACGATCTGGAAGGAGGTATATCATGCGAAAAAAGACGATCTGGTGGATCGGTGGGCTGGCTGTCGTGGCGCTGACCTGGTTCGCCGCCAGCCGAATTGCCGGGCCGACATTTCAAAGCTCCCGCAACTCATCGCCGTCTGCGGCCGCTGTGGGTGGCGAACCGCGGAGGCTGGCTATCAGATCGTATCGTTGTTGCCGAGAGATGCGATCCCAGCCATTGACAACCCGCGCTTCGTCGAAGGTGCGGAAGCCGATGAACAGTATCACGAGGATGAGGTGGTGCTGGGCGTGGCGATCAACGACGATGTGCGCGCCTATTCGGTGCCGTTTCTCAGCGGCCATGAGATCGTCAACGACGTGGTGGGCGGCGAACCGATTGCAGTGACCTGGTGACCGCTCTGCTACACGGGCATCGTGTATGCCCGCAACGTGGAACATGACGGCGTCGAGCAGGAACTGAGCTTTGGCGTCAGCGGCAAGCTGATCATGAATGTGCTGGTGATGTATGATCGACAGACCGAAAGCTACTGGAGCCAGTTGTTGGGCGAGGCGGTCGAGGGCCCGCTGGCTGGCGCCAAGCTCCAGCCGCTTGCTGCAACCCAGACGACTTGGGGCGAGTGGAAGCGGCTGCACCCGGATACAAAGGCGCTCTTTACCAACGGCATGGGGTTGTATGATACCTATGAAAACTACTACAGGGCTGGCCAGCAGGGGGTTCTTGGCGAGTCGCGCAGCGATGACCGCCTGCCGCCCAAGGAACTGATCGTGGGCGCGGTCGTCGAGGGCCAGCCGGTTGCCTATGCACATGGGCAACTCGCCGAGACGCCCGTGGTCAACGACACGGTCGTGGGGATTCCGCTGCTGGTGGTCTTCAAGGCGGACACCCGCACTGGCCTGATCTTTGGTCGCGAGGTGGCTGGCCGAGAGTTGACCTTCGAGCCAACCGATGACCCGCTGGAAATACGCGACCAAGAGACCGGATCGGTCTGGCTGATCCTGACCGGCCTGGCGCTGGATGGTCCGTTGGCGGGGCAATCGCTTGAGCGTCTGCCGAGCACGTCGTCATTCTGGTTTGGCTGGAAGGATTGGTACCCGGAAACGCACCTGTACGGTCGGTAATTGGCGTGGTGGCGACCCTACGCCATTCCGCACTACAATCGAAGTAAGGGGTAGACACAGAGCAATGCTCAGAGCACTCTACGTACTCAACAGCGAAGCCTATCGCAACATCTACGGCCCGACCGAGCAGGCCGAGATCGCGGATCTGGTGGAATTGATAGGCGCGCCTCAGACCGCGCAGAGCATTCACGACCAGCCCGAGCTTCTGGCCCAGGCTGAGATCATCCTCTCTGGGTGGGGAATGCCCAAGCTGGATGCCGATTTTCTGGCGGCCGCGCCCAACTTGAAGGCGGTATTCTATGGCGCGGGGTCGATCAAGAATATCGTCTCCGACGACTTCTGGGCGCGCAATATCCCCATCACCAGTTCGTACGCGGCCAACGCTGTGCCGGTCGCCGAGTTCACGATTTCGCAGATTCTGTTCTGCCTGAAAAAGGGCTGGCAACACGCACTTGCCATCCGCGAACGCGGGCAGATGGTCAAGCGCCTGACCGTTCCCGGTGCGTATGGCCGCACTGTCGGTGTCGTCTCGCTGGGCATGATCGGCCAACTGGTCTGCCGCCATCTGCTCGCCTTCGAGCTGGAGGTAATCGCCTATGACCCGTACGTGGACACGGCGATCGCCGACGATCTGGGAGTGTCGCTCTGTCCGTTGGACGAACTCTTCCGGCGCGGCGATGTGGTGACGCTGCATACGCCCTGGCTGCCGGAGACCGAGGGTCTGATCACCGGCGCGCACTTTGCCCAGATGAAGCCGGACGCCACCTTTATCAACACGGCGCGCGGGGCCATCGTGCGCGAAGCGGAGATGATCGACGTGTTGCGCCAGCGCTCCGATCTCTTTGCGCTGCTGGATGTCACGTATCCTGAACCGCCCGCGGCTGGTTCACCGCTCTACACCTTGCCAAACGTGGTTCTCACACCCCATCTCGCCGGCTCGCGCGACCAGGAATGTCAGCGAATGGGCCGCGTGGTGGTGGACGAATTGCGTCGCTTTGTCCACGGCGAGCCGCTGGAATGGGCCATCAGTCGCGAACACGCGGCGATCATGGCCTAGTTCGACTGTCCCCGTGGAGCGTGGAAGTGGACCACTTTGCGCACCACCTACCACTTCTACAACTTTCTCAGCAGAAAGCTTCCATCATGCTCAAATCCGGTCTCGTCTCTGTCACCTTTCGCAAGCTATCCACCTCCGAAGTCATCGACCTCGTCGCCGAGGCTGGTCTCGAAGCTATCGAATGGGGAGGTGATGTGCATGTGCCTGCTGGCGACCTGGCTGATGCAACTCGGGTAGGCGATGCCACGCGCGCTGCTGGGCTGGCCGTAGCGGCGTATGGCTCCTACTACCGGGCGGGTCATCCCGAGAGTGGGCCGTTTGAAGCGGTGTTGGAAAGTGCGGCAGCGTTGGGCGCGCCGATGATCCGCGTTTGGGCTGGCCGTCAAGGATTGGCGGCCAGCGATGGGGCCTATTGGGCACAGGTGGTGGCAGATTTGCGGCGCATCGGTCAGATGGGGCAAGGGGCTGACATAAAGGTCGTGCTCGAATTCCACCGCAACACGCTGACTGAAACCAACCGCTCAGCGCCAGCGGCTCGCCGTACCAATGCACCGACTGCACGTCGACGAAGGGCAACGTCGCCTCGACGCTCACGTCTGCTGCGTCGACGAAGTGCCCTGCTTGCCCAACGGTGACCAAGTGCGATGGATCC
>JAAUPU010000717.1 GCA_012032975.1 Caldilineaceae bacterium
GTGCCGGATAGGCACTCGCAAAGAGCTGATGACTGCAACGCGAATCGCCGCCACCCGCGCCCACTGCTTCATCTTCCACAGCCCATAGCCGACCGACAGATAGACCAAACAGAAGACCATCGTCACCGCGCCGATCAACCCCACGGCGAACATGCCGATCAACGCTCCCGGATCTTGAGCGATGGCTATCACGCCCAAGATCACGGTTGGAAACGCCATGACCACGGTTCCCAGCAGGAACAAACCCGCCACCAGGAAGTGATAGACCGCGAGCAGTGTGATGCCATCGTCGCGCCCAGCCAACTTGCTCTCGTGCATTGCCCCGTCACTTCTTTCGTCTTTGTCGTCCACCCGCGCCCCCCTTTTCTGACCTCTGTGTGTCATCACCTACCTTTACGTGCCGGGCTTGTGAAAGTTGCGCCCACTCCCCACAGCCTGCTGAACAGAGCCGTTTATGGGTGACCTGTTTTCGGCTTTAATTCGCAAAAACGGTTCATCCGTGATACAACTACATGGATGTAGAGAACGCCATTTAACACCAAATACACCCGTCAAATGGGAGATATATCTAATGACTGACATTGTTCATATCCACGCACGCGAGGTGCTCGACAGCCGAGGCAATCCGACCGTCGAGGTCGAAGTGGGCTTGGAGAGCGGCGGCTTTGGCCGGGCCATCGTCCCCAGCGGGGCGAGCACCGGCGCACACGAGGCCGTCGAGGTGCGCGACGGCGACAAGGGGCGTTACGGCGGCAAAGGTGTGCTCCAGGCCGTCGCGACCGTCAACGAGGTGTTGGCCGATGAGTTGCTCGGCATAGACGCACGCGACCAGGTGGCCATCGACGAATATATGCTCGAACTGGACGGCACCGACAACAAGGGCAAACTGGGCGCCAATGCGATCCTGGGGGTCAGCTTGGCTGTGGCCCGCGCCGCAGCAGCGGCCGTCGATCTACCCCTCTACCGCTATCTGGGTGGTGTCGGCGCACGCACGCTGCCTGTGCCGATGATGAACATCCTCAACGGCGGCAAGCACGCGGCCAACAGCACCGACTTCCAGGAATTTATGGTCATGCCGGTCGGCGCGCCCACCTTTGCCGAGGCGGTGCGCTGGGGATCGGAGGTCTACCAGAGCCTGAAGAAGGTGCTGCACGATGCCGGCTTCAGCACCAACGTGGGCGACGAGGGCGGCTTTGCACCCAGCCTGGGTGGAAATGTCAAGGCCGTCGAGGTAATCCTCCAGGCCATCGAAAAGGCGGGCTATGCGCCTGGCGACGACATCGTCATTGCGCTGGACCCCGCAACCAGCGAACTCTACGACGAGGAGAGCGGTCTCTACAAGCTGGAGATCGAAGGCAAGGAGCTGACCAGCGCCGAGCTGGTCGATCTGTGGGCCGATTGGTGCGCCCGCTTCCCCATCATCAGCATCGAAGACGGCATGGCCGAAGATGATTGGGATGGCTGGAAACTGCTCTATCAGAAGGTGGGTGACAAGGTGCAACTGGTCGGCGACGATCTGCTCGTCACCAATGTGACCCGCATCGAACGGGCCATCCATGAGAAAGCGTGCAATTCGCTGCTCTGCAAGGTCAACCAGATCGGCACGCTGACCGAGAGCATCGCCGCGATCGAGATGAGCCACCTCGCCGGCTGGTCTGCGGTGGTCAGCCACCGCTCTGGCGAGACGGAAGACGCCACCATCGCCGACCTGGTGGTCGCCTTCAACACCGGCCAGATCAAGACGGGCGCGCCCGCGCGCAGCGACCGGGTCGCCAAGTACAATCAGCTGATGCGCATCGAGGAGGAGTTGGGCGACATCGCCATCTACCCCGGTCTCGACGCGTTTCCCCATTTGCGGTAAGGTTTTGGCAACTGAGTCTATGCAACAAAAAGCGCCTGTGCCGTTCGGCACAGGCGCTTGACTCTGTTGGTGCCCCTGGAGGGATTTGAACCCCCACGCCCTAATGGGCACAGGCCCTCAACCTGCTGTGTATACCGTTCCACCACAGGGGCATGGAGCAGTTAGAACGGTGCCAGTATACCCAGCACGCCTGCAAAAGTCAAAAATCGAGCAGATTGGACGATGCCAAAAGTGACTTCGTTTCAGTACACATCGACCGCGCAACAGGTGATCTTTGGCGCGGGCGCGATTGGCCAATTGGCAGCGACTGCCGATGGTTTTGGTTGGTCCCGTCTGCTGCTCTGTACCAGTCCCTCCCAGGTGCGCAATGGCCGCGTCGCCGCGTTGCAAACCAATCTGGGGCGGTCGCCTGGTCGCGATCTATGCGGAGGTCAGCGCGCATGTGCCGGAAGAAGAGGTGGCCGCGGCGTTGGCGTTGGCCAAGACGAAGCAGGTTGATGCGGTGATCGGTCTCGGCGGCGGCAGCGCGATCGGCCTGGCCAAAGCGGTGGCAATGGCATTGGAAGCGCAGCGCGATGGCGTGCGACAGGCGGTTGCCCGCTTCCCTACCGACCAGCCACAGACGCCCAATATTGCCATCCCCACCACCTACGCCGGCTCAGAGATGACGCCCATCTACGGCGTCACCCACACATTGGCCGATGGCGCCACGCGCAAAGTCACGGTGCGCGACCCCAAGATCGCACCCAAGTTGGTCATCTACGACCCAGAATTGACCCTGGAGCTGCCGGCCTCGGTCACGGCCGCGACCGGGGTCAATGCCCTCGCCCACTGCGTGGAGGCCCTCTATTCGGTCACACGCAACCCGCTCTCCAGCGCGGCGGCCAGCGATGGCATCCGCCACATCACGGCCGCGTTGCCAAAGTGTCTGGCCGATGGGCGAGATTGGGCGGCGCGCACAGAGATGCTCGTCGGCGCCCATCTGGCCGGGCTGTCGCTGGCCAGCGTGAAGATGGGCATCCACCACGGCACATGCCATGTGTTGGGCGGCAGCGCGGGGCTGCCCCACGGCGTTGCCAATGCCATCATCTTGCCCCATGCCATGCGCTTTAATCTGCCGGTGGCCGCACCGCAGCTGGCGCACGTGGCAGTGGCGATGGGGGTCAACGCCCGCGGTCTTGGCGAGCAAGAAGCGGATGTCAACGCGGTCTCTGCCGCGGCAGAGGCCGCCGCGGATGCGGTGGCTGGCTGGATCGCACGGCTCGGTCTGCCGCAG
>JAAUPU010000718.1 GCA_012032975.1 Caldilineaceae bacterium
CGCACATCCACGCCGATCTCGATGCCGGGGCCAACCGCCTCGCGCACCGCGCGCACCAGCCCCACGCCGCGTGCGATACGCTCCGGCGTGATCACCTGCTCGCCGCCGAACGGATAGAGCTTCAGGCAGCGAAAGCCCCGCTCGACCACCTCTTTGGCGCGGGCCGCGTACCAGGCAGCTTCGTCATCGTCCCCGGATTGAGGCCCGTGCGCGCTGGGTCGGTCGCCGGCGAACCAGCCGTTGGCGTAGAGCGGCACCCGGTCGCGCACCTTGCCGCCGATCAGCTCATAAACGGGGACGCCCAACGCCTTGCCCTTGATGTCCCAGAGCGCCAGGTCGATCGCGCTGATCGCGCTGATGGTCACCGCGCCGCCGGTCCAGGTGACGCGGCGGTGTAGCGATGTCCAGATGTGCTCGATCTGGAAGGGGTCTTTACCGCGCAGGAAATCGGCAAAGTTGAGAATCTCGCTTCGAGCGCCTTGTCCTTATATTGCAGGCTGCCCTCGCCGATGCCGCTGATGCCGCTGTCGGTGTGGATGCGCACGAAGAGCCAGTTGTTGGACGGCTCGGCGTTGGCCTGCATACGAAAAACTTCCACATCGGTGATCTTCATGGACCGTTGTCCCTTTCGGCTTTCCTGTTTTGTTCTTCCCAGTCGTAGCGCTCAATTGCGTATTCCACATCGTCGCCATCCCAAACGTCGATCGCACCGCCGGCTGTCGTGTCGCTCTGTTCGAGGTCGGCCTCGGTGTAGCGGAATGCTCGAACGAAGCGCATGCCCAGCTTCTGCATGACGCGCTGCGACGCGATGTTCTCCTGATAGGTCGTCGCGACCACCCGCTGCACGCCCAATTCGGTGAAGCCTTTGTGGATCAATGCCTGCGAACCTTCGGTGGCGTAGCCTTTGCCCCAGACGCTTCTACGCAGGCGGTAACCAAGGATGACTTCGTTGGCAGCTTCTGCGGAGAGCCGGAAGCAGAACCAGCCGATAAAGTCACCGCTTGTTTTTCAACAGCGGCCCAGAAGCCGGTTCCCGGATGCTTTTCGTCGTATCGGCTGAAGAGGGGCAGGATCTGCTCTTCTATGGCTGAGCGTGGCGTGGGGTCGCCGCCGGTCAGATATCGCATGACTTCCGGGTCGCTGTCCAGATCGAACAGGCTGTCGGCGTCATCCTCTGTGAAACGTCGCAAGAGCAGCCGCTCGGTTTCCAGCAAAATTTGCATGGATCAATCCTGCTCAACCTCTCGGATGCCTCTACCGATAAATGGCGCCCAATCCACCGTAGGACCGTTCCAGAATTCTCACTCCCCCATACGAGATGAGGGATTTATTTCAAAGGATCAGCCTAAGCCAAGCGATCGGGGACGACAGCTCGCGACCTTCTCAAAGGTCCAACGACTCATCGAGAATCCGGTTGCTCTCGCGCACGGCGTGATACTTGCGCCGTGCGCCCTCCAACATCTCCCCAATATTCTGAAAGCGGCTGCGCAGATCGGCATCGCTCTGGCTGATCTCCCACGCCTCGCGCAGCAGATCCTCGAAGGACTTGACGCCCTCCACGTTGCCCAGAATCAAATCCAGTTCGCCGATGACCAACTCGAACATGCGAATCTTGCGCGCCAGCAGTTCGATGATGTGGGACTCGACAGTCTCGTTGCAACTCAGGTTAAAGATCGTCACATCATGCACCTGCCCCAGGCGGTGAAGCCGGCCGATGCGCTGCTCGACACGCATTGGGTTCCACGGCAAGTCGTAGTTGATCAACTGGTGGCAAAATTGCAGGTTGCGACCTTCTGCGCCGCTTTCGGTGCTGACCAAAACGCGCACACCTGGATCGGCCGTCTCTTCGTCACCGCGGAAAGCCTGGACCGCCGCCTCCTTCTGCTGAATGGTCAGCCCACCATGAAAACCTGCGACGGAGATCCCCCACTCCTGACATTGCGCAACGATGGTCTGCAACGTCTGGCGGTACTCGGTGAAGATGAGAAACTTGCCGGGGAAACGGTCGAGGATCTCGCGCACAGCCAGCAGTTTGCGACCAATCGGAATGGACTCGGCCAGTTCCAGGAAATATTGCAGCTCCCGACGCGCCTCGTCGCCGTGGGCGCGATCCTGCACCATCTTGCGCAACGTGGAGGCCACAGCCTGCGGGCTGCTGCTCAGCTCCTTTTGCAGCGTCAACAACGTCAGGCGCAGATGTTTGTTGCTGTCCACGTCCTTGAAGCGCCGTCGGATGTAGTCGGTGGCGTTGGCGTAGAGTTGCCATTCGGCCTCGCTGAGCGCGAGATGGTAGATGGCCGCACGCCGCTTCGGAAACTGCACATCCACCTTGCTGCGCCGGTTGCGGATCATCACATCGTTGAGCAGCCGGCGCAACGAAGGTGTATTCTTGGGTTGGCGTTGATCGGACTGTTCCAGAAAATGGGTGCGAAAGGCGCGCACCGTGCCCAGCTGACCGGGAGTCAGAATCGTGATCAGGCTGTACAATTCCATCAGGTCATTCTGGACCGGCGTGGCCGTCAGCATCAACACGTAGCGTTTCCGGATCTGATTGACGAATTTCCAGGCCAGGGTGCTGCGGTTCTTCAGCTTGTGGGCTTCGTCCACGATCACCAGATCATAATCTCGGGTCAGGATGGCATCGCTGTGGCGCTTGAGCTTGGCTCGGTCCAGGCTGACCAACCAGCGCCCTGACGACGCGGTCCGCGCAGCGTCCACTTGGCCGGGCTGTCCATGACCTCAAACTCTTCGTAGAACTTGCTGGCCAATTCCTCACGCCACTGTTCGGTGAGCGATGCCGGCGTCAAGACCAGCACTGTCTGCACCAAACCCCGCTGCAGCAACTCCTTCATGATGATGCCGGCTTCGATGGTCTTGCCGAGACCGACTTCGTCTGCAAGAAGCGCACGCCCGCGCATATCGCGCAACGCACGCATCGCGGTCTCGATCTGATGGCCATAGTGCTCGACCGAAAGCTCGTCCAGGCAGAGCAATTGGTCGAAGCCCTTGCTCAGGTTGAGGGCCTCAGCCTGGGTGCGCAACCGATAGACGTCCAGGGATTCAGGCGGTCGCGCGCGGCCATGGATGCGGAAGAAATTTTCCAGACTCTGGTCGGTTTCGATGACGCGTGGCGGCA
>JAAUPU010000719.1 GCA_012032975.1 Caldilineaceae bacterium
GGGAGGCGACCCACGTGGCGCACGCGTTCAGTTGGCCAAGCAAAGAGCCTCTGCCGGCGATGGGGCTGTCACGTTTTTCGTCGCCCTGGCCCACGAAGAACACGCGCGACTCTACCGCTTTGAATTGGCAAGTTGCGAAGATCTGCTGACGTTCGATCTCACAGCCGTGATCGCCCGCGCCCCAATCTTTGACGCAAATGTACACGACGAGCCATTGTTTCTCGTTTGCACGAATGGCCGGCGCGATCTTTGCTGCGCCAAATTTGGGTTGCCCGTCTACGCCGCCATGGCGGAGTATGCCACCGCTCAGACGTGGCGCACCAGCCACATCGGTGGCCACCGCTTCGCTCCAACCTTGGTGGCGCTACCCCACGGCCTGATTTTCGGCCGCGTGACAACCGATGAGGTGGCAACGCTGGTAGACGCCTATCGCGATGGATCGATCTACGACCTGGACCGCTTGCGAGGACGGAGTTGCTATCCGCCCATTGTCCAGGCTGCCGATGGATATCTGCGAAAGCGTTCTGGCATTCGGGAGCTGAATGCTTTTCGCTTCGACTCGCTGAAGCAGATCGACGAATCGGCCTGGGATGTTCTATTCTCCCACCGCACAACACACGCTGTTCATACCATTCTGTCGAAGAGGTAAACGTCGGCTATCGAATTCCCGCAAGCTGCGGTCTTCCCAAGCTGGCGCCAACGACCCGGTTTCAGCCCCGCCTCTGACTTCCACAGCACACTTTATCCATCACGGCAATCGTTGTATGCGCGCCCACTTTGTAAACGGTCGTGGAAAGTCAGAGCGGATAGGGTGATGAATCCAGGCGTAATGGCTGCGCGACGCTCTGGCGCGCTGCATTCGATGGGGTCAGGCAGCAGATTGACGCCGCCGATGCAGAGCGATACAATGGTGGGGTTCAGACAGTCTCTATCAGACAAAGTTTCCGGTTACAGATTGACCAGATCGAAGAGCTGTTGGACTGTTTGCAACGAGAGTCCAGCGCCTTCCCTCCCACCGCTCTATAGCAAGTGAATGTTGTGCAGCCCATGTCAGCGCATCCGTTCGACAACGAGTATCCTACCTACGTCCTGGTAGTCGAGGACGCCGTCGAAACACAATTGATGATTCAACTGCGTCTTCAGAAGGAGAGCTATGATGTGCGCGTGGCGAGCACCGGCGAAGAAGCCCTCGAGATCATGCGCCACGATGGCTTGCCAGACCTGGTCATCCTCGACATCGTATTGCCAGGAATGGATGGTTTCGCCGTGGCCCAAGAGATCCGTCAGATGGGCGACATCCCCATTATCTTCCTCTCTGCGCTCACCGACACCACCACCAAAGTGGAAGGCCTCAATCGGTACGCTGAAGATTACATCACCAAACCATTCATCTTCGCTGAGTTGCTGGCGCGCATGCGCCGAGTGCTGTTGCGGTCAGCGGCCCACAGGCCGGCCGACCTGGAATCTGTCATTGATGAGCGGTTGCGCGCGAATTTCCCCCAACAATATGTCCTGGTGGATGGCAAGAAGTTGGACTTGACACCGATGGAAAATCGGCTCCTGCATGTACTCTTCAAGAACCGCGGACGTGTGCTTTCGGCCAAATTCCTGCTAGAAAAAGGATGGGAAGCCACCGAAAGTGGCACCTTGGGATCTTTGTGGGTGCATGTTCGTCGCCTTCGCAAAAAGATCGAGCCGGATGCAAAGCACCCTCGCTACCTTGTCACCGTTCGCGGACAAGGCTACTGCCTGCCAAACCCAATTCAACCCTCCGAGTGAGCTCCCTCATTGCCAAGTGAATGCATGCCGGATGGCTAACTGACGACATCCGGCACCTGGTTTCGATGCGAAATAGGCAACATTTCCTAGGCGCTTCATCTCATACCCATCCCCATTTCTTGCCTGAGAAACTCGATTGTGATTGGTGTTACAATCGAGCCTATGATAAAATGGGCCTACAATTCGCAACGTAGAACGTGCGTCATCTCGGCACTTCACGTGATAGCGATCTGCCCTTGGAGCGCCTTGTTTCTCGGTCACTTTGAAGCCTCTGGCCCTTGTTGTCGCCCACGTACGGTCGCGCTCAGGCGCCTATCCCAGGTGCTTATGGATTCTCAAGGAAAAAGCAGTCCCGATTTGGTCCACGGAAACAACTATATTCCGGACATTGTGATTGGCCGCCTGCCAGTCTATTTGCGCACGCTCAAGCTTCTGGCAAGCGAAGGCAAAGAGGTTGCGTCTAGCCAGGAGCTTGGCGAGCGGCTTGGCATCAGTTCTGCCCAGATTCGCAAGGATCTGAGCCACTTCGGCGAGTTTGGCAAGCAGGGAACTGGCTACAACGTGGCCTATTTGTGTGACCAGTTGGAGAAGATCTTACAAGTAGACTGCGTCTGGCCAGTCATTCTTGTCGGCGCCGGATACCTCGGCCATGCGCTGGCCAGCTACAATGGCTTCGAAAATCGGGGCTTTCGCATCGTCGGCGTCTTTGACAGCGACGCCAACAAAATCGGCTCGGAGCTGGACGGGATTCCTGTCAGCTCAATCAGCGAAATCGGCCAGAAGGTGCGCCAATATGGATGCCAGATCGCCATCATTGCCGTACCAACGATGGCGGCGCAAAGTGTGGCCAACTTGCTGATCGAGGCAGGCATCAAGAGCATCCTGTGCTACGCGCCCATCACCTTGTCGGTGCCGGCGCAGGTGCGCGTCGAATACATCGATCCCGTGATCCATTTCCAGCATATGACCTTTTACCTGGAGAAGGGTTGTATCGAGGAATAAGCCGGCGAAGCCGAGGGGGGACAGCCTATTCGAGTGGCTTCTTGCGAGCCAGCCCCTGGCTTCTTGGATATGGATTGGGCGTCCGCTGCACTTTCTTGATCAGAAGAATGTATCGTTTTTCATCCAAGAATGGCACAGAGACTGGCGCCATCCGCACGGTCTCTCCCCCGAGCAACTCGATCGCCCGGCGCGCATTGATGAATTCCTCCGGTGCGCTCGCCCCTTTGTAGATCATCGCCAACCCAGATCGACGCGTGAGCGGCAAGAGATATTCGACCAAAGTGTTCAGGGGCGCCACCGCGCGAGCCGTCACCACGTCATACTGACCTCGATGCGCGGTCTGGCGCCCC
>JAAUPU010000720.1 GCA_012032975.1 Caldilineaceae bacterium
TGGTGACAGTGCCAGCATCGATTCAAACCTACACATCAGAATGGAGAACACCATGCGTAGAGCGTTGCCAATGTCCCTCATCTTTGTCGTCGTCCTGTTGTTGACCGCGTGCCAGCCAGTTCAACCGATCGAAGCGGCGGAAAGCGCACAAGCGTTAGGCGCCGGCAGCGCGCTGCGTAGCGCCGTTCTGTTCGAAGCCATCGATGTCGCGTGCGCCGACGGCAATGTCGTGTTGTCGGACTCGCCCTTCATGGCCGGCGCCAGCGAGGTTGAAGTGTCGGTCGAGGAGGGTGAGCCTATCTTTTCGGTCCACGCTGTTTTTCATCCCGATGCCTATCCAGACAGCAGCTGGATCCTGCCCGGCGAGGGCGTCGACACCGCCGACGGTGGCTTCATCGTCTATCACAGCGGCGACGGCACGGGCGCGTTCAAGGGCAGTCGCATCGTGCTTGTCGTGACGCCTGCAAACGAGGTCGGTGACCTGCCCTGTGAGCCGGTCGGTCCTGTAGTCAGCCTTGACGGCGTGATCCTCTCCGACCTGGCAAAGGATGGAGATGTGCTGGCCGTCGAGTTTTCCGACATCGACGCTGCCTGTCCTGATGGCAGCGTCGTCATCTCCGATGAGCCGCTGGATGCAGGGCGCAGCGAAATCGCGGTCTCGCCGGAACCCGACGGTCTGTTCTTCACCGTCGAGGCCGCTCAGTATCCTGAAGCTGTTCCCAATGGAACGTGGGTCACACCGGGCGTGGGTGCAGATGCAAGCGATGGCGGATTCTCTGTCGTCCATGATGGTTATGGGACCGGTGATCTTGATGGAGGCAGAATGATATACATCGTGCATCCCGCAGCCGATACCAGCAACCTGCCCTGCGAGCCTGTCGGGCCCGTGGTGGACCGGGAGGGCGTGATCATCCTGCCGCGGTAGATAGGTCACTTGTGCACGTCATCGCATGCGATGACGTGCACAAGCTGTCTTCGGGAACGATGGACAGATCGAGCATGGGGGCCTTCCTATGGAGTTTCAAGATGTAGCATTCTCAGATTGTGGAGTGACCGGATCGCACCTTGGTTGCACCTGCCTGGAACTCGTCGAGCTACGCTCGCCCACCTGTGGTAATATGATGCTCAAGGCCGAGAACGGCCAACAGGCCGTAATTGTGTAATCTGGTTCTGAACGGCAGCCGGGCGCAGCGCTCGCGCAAAGGAAGTGTCGCAATGCAAACCGTCCTGCATCTCGATCTGATCTCGCAGGACCCTGCCGTGCGCGGCGGGCGTCCCTGCATCGCCGGTACCGGCCTGCGCGTCACAGATGTCGTCATGGCCCAGCTTTTCCACCGACGCACCCCTGATGAGATTGCAACGGACTATGACATCTCGTTGGCGCAGGTTCATGCCGCGCTTGCCTACTATTTCCAGAACAAGACCGAACTGGATGAGGATATCCGCCGGCAGATCGTGACCGCACAACGCTTCAAGGAAGAACAGGTTGGCGTCGGAGATTCGCTTCCACCTCGATGAAAACGGCTTTCGCTCATCCACGCCATCTACTCCTCCGATGAGATGACTACTCGCGTCGAATATCTTTGATTCCCTCGTTCTTGCTCAACTCGACCGCAACGCCTGCTTAAGTATCTTGCCCGTCGCCGATATGGGCAGCGACTCGCAGATCTTGGCGAGGCGAGGCTCATGAGGTCTGGACCAGGCGTGTTCAACGGGTTCCGCGAACGATGTCAGGATTGCTGGCCACGATCGTATCCGCCAATGCCGATATTCGGCCGGAGAACTCCTGAGCCTGGCGCTGCCGCACCTCTGAAGACTCCGGCGTGTCAAGCCCCATCTCGTCGAGAATTGCGGACCAGCGCGCCTGATGGATCGCCTGTTCTTCGGGCGGCGCGTCGATGCTGATCGCGTTATGGGCAATGGCGTAGGCGCCCATAATCCAGAACATGGCCTCGCGGTGGTTTCCCTCGTCGATCATCTCCTGCGATGCCTCGACGAAGTAGGGGCGTAGATGGCGGTGGAGCTTGAAGTCAAGCGGTGAAGGGTTCTGTTTGACCTCCAACGCCAGATCGAATGCCGCTGCCGCTTGCCGGAGAATCACTTCGACGCGTTGGCGATTCATCGCCTCAACGCCAAGAAGAGTGAGTGCGTCTTCCTGAAGTTCTGGCCGGCGTTTCGAGTGACAATCTCCTTGAGCAATGTGAGCGTGCGTCGATGAGTTGGTTTGCGCAGGCTCGCCACTGCCAGCAGACCCGCACAGAAATTGAGGCAGTACCACACGCTGCCCAGTCGTTCCTCGCTCGACGGAGAAGCCCCGATCGCATCGTTCCACTCTTGAATCGCTTTTTTCTCCGCATCGCAGCGCGCGATCACCCACTGCTCTTGCGCGTATTTCTGCCTCACTGCCTCCTGCAATGGTCGAAGCACGCCGAATGGATCCGCCACAATGGGAGACGTGACGAGGTTGGGTGCGATCTTCGGGTCTCCAAGCACCGTTTCGGGCGAATCGTGTTCTTGCATACTCAGATACCCGATTTCCAGCATGAGATCATGCCAGTCCAACTCCAGGTTTTCGCTGGCTGCCTGCTCTACATCGTCGGTGACGATGACCAGGTCTACGTCTCGATGTGGGGGAAAGGGAGCGTCCCCTGGCAATTCTGTGATACCCCCAAACAGGTAGGCCCCGACGAACCCAGGGGTCGATGCGGCATATTCGTCTGCCCATCGCTGCACACTCTGAATGACCTCTGCTGCCGTCTTCATATGACCTCCTTTGGGGTTGTTGAGACGCTGTACAGTCAGCTCACGGCTTGCTCTGACGCAGTGTCTACGC
This sequence comes from Caldilineaceae bacterium, assembly GCA_012032975.1. Next base: position 2,834 of record JAAUPU010000720.1, read on the forward strand.
CTTCCAACCCACCGCCTCGCACCATGTGTCGGCATAAAAACGCATCGGGATTCTCTGTCCACTGTTCCCATGCCCTAGACATCTCGGCAATAGTTCCCTCATCGGCGAGGCCCAACTGCTCGATTTGCGCCCGGTGGATCTCTTCGCGGATGCCTTGAGAATTGAGCATCCCCCAATAGCGCACTGACTCGACAGAGCCAAAGGCCTCGCAAACAGCCGACGCCTGAACGTCTCGAAACCCAGCCTCTATGAGCAACGCACGTTGATGCTTCCCAATTCTTGGATTTCCGCCGTTGGC
>JAAUPU010000721.1 GCA_012032975.1 Caldilineaceae bacterium
TCAAGGGCATCGATTTTAGCGGCCACCTGGAACAGGAAGAAAAACGCTGGCGCTATCTGCGCGAGCTGACCGACAATGAGACCCAATGGGAACGGTATGAACAACGCTTCGGCGACCAGGAAATTCTCTCCGAAGAGCTGCGGCTGGACGATTTCTTCGCGCCGCGCAGTTGGGCGGATACGCTCGCCTTTCCGATCATCGCCGCCATGATCGACAACCGGCTGCACCGGATGCCCGCCATCAACATGCTCAACCGGGGCGCAATCGCCAACCTGCCGGGCGATATATTCGTCGAAGCGCCTGCGGTCGTCGATGCGTCTGGCATCCGCCTGCTGCACATGGGCGAACTGCCGCCGCCGCTGGCCGCCTTCTGCCGTCGCGACATCGACCAGATGGAGCTGATCGTCGAAGCCGCTGTGCGCGGCGACCGGCGTCTGGCATTGCAGGCCATGCTGCTCGACCCAGTGGTCGACAGCGTCTCCGCGGCGGAGAAGACACTCGACGAGTTGTTGGCCGCACACCGTGCGTATCTGCCACAGTTTGCATGAACCAAGCCGGCCGTTGGCACTTGTCTTGGCCACCTACGAATCCATGGCAACGGGATCGCCAGTGAAGGTCTGAATCAAGTTGAGAATGTGGCCTTTCGTCTAATTTTAGACTAAAATTAGACGAAAGGAGGAGCGAATGTTTCAACCGAAATTTGAAGTCTCGCCGTCTTTGCTCGCGGCGATCAAACGTATAGCCGTCCTGGTGCACGAGTTGAACAAGCGCCGCCCTTCAGACTTGGTGCTTGCGCAGCTTCAGCATGAGGCTGTGGTTACGTCCACATTTGCATCGACCAGCATCGAGGGCAACCCGTTGCCGTTGACGGAGGTTCGCCGTATCCTCAAGACGGAGCCAGAAGAGATTCGCCAGAGCGAACGAGAGGTGTTGAACTACAACCGGATACTGGGCGAACTCAACACGGAGCCGGCGGCGCCGTTCACTGCCGATCTGCTGCGACACATTCAGCGCGAGGTCATGGCTGGGCTGTTGCCGGAGCATCACTTGGGCGCGTGGCGACAGGAGCCAGCCATCGTCCACGATCCTCGCACGGGCGGAATCGTCTTTTTGCCGCCTGATCATCAAGATGTCGCAACGCTAATGGACGACTTGGTGACGTTTGTTCAAGAACAGAGGGATATGCTGGATCCACTGATCTTGGCCGGCCTTTTCCACAAGCAGTTCGTGGTGGTCCATCCTTTCGTCGATGGCAATGGCCGCACGGCGCGTTTGGCGACGCAGATGTTGCTTTCTGGCCTCGGTGTCGATCTCTTTCGGCTGCTCAGTTTCGAAAATTATTACCACCAAAATGTGACCCGATACTTTCAGATGGTGGGACCGTTCGGCAACTACTATGATCTTGCCGGCAAGGTGGACTTTACGCCCTGGCTGGAGTACTTCGCAGAGGGAATTCTTAACGAACTGCTGCGGCTGGAAAAACAGCTCGATCAATTCTCTTCAGGTCCAGAGACGCGTTTAGAGGAATATCATCGTGCGATTTTGGATTACATCGACCAGCATGGCTTCATCACAGACCGAGATTACGCACAATTCACCGTGCGCGCCAAGGCCACGCGTGCACTGGACTTCAGGAAGCTGATCGAGATGGAGCTGATCGAACGCAAGGGAAGCGGTCGCAAGATCCACTACGTGCGCAGCGCATGATGGCCAGAGAGACTGCGCTCGCCCTTTGTCGAACTTTGCAATAGAAGCGGGATGACCAAATGATCACCGAAATCGCACCCGGAATCTTTAGCGTCGATCACCAGGTTGCCGAAGGCAAGAACGCCATTGTCATCGGCCAACGCGGTGCGTGGGCCATCGACACGGGCACCTACGCCCACGAAGGTCAGGAGATGGCCGACTTCATCCGCAAGCTGGGCTTCACGCCAGACCGGCTGATCTACACCCACGGCCACGGCGACCACGTCCTGGGCAGCGCGCCCTTTGCTGGCGCGGAGGTGATCGCCCACGCTCTGATGCCGGTGGAATGCCGCCGCCTGTTGCCGATGTTGGCCCAGCGCGCCGGCGTCTCGGTGGACGAAATGGTCGCCGCCATCGTCTGGCCGACCATCACCTTCAGCGACGAATTGACCATCGACCTGGGCGACCGCCGCCTCCGTCTCTTTCCGACGCCGGGCCACAGCCAGGATGGCGTTTCGGTGTTGGTAGAAGAGGAGAAACTGCTCATCGCCGGCGATGCGGTGGTCACCGGAATCGTGCCCGCGATCGGCAACGGCGACAGTCGCGTGCTCGAAGCCAGCCTGCACAGACTGATGGCGATGGAGATCGAGACGATGTTGCCCGGCCACGGATCGGCGCTCTTTGGCCGCGAACATGTGCAAGATTGGCTGGCATGGCTGGCCGGGTATCTGAGCAGCGTACGCACCTTTGTCCAAGGAGCGCTGGATAGTGGCCTGGACGCCGAGGCGGTTGTGAATCTGGTCGACTTCGACCAGTTCGTTGGCGACCGGCTGCCCAAAGATCGCCACAATATGCCAGGCCGCCATCGCGATACCGTGCAGAAAATTGTCGAGGAAGAACGATCCCACCGATAGGGGGTCCAAGGGCGCTCGCCTGAGCTGTTCAGGCTTGCGCTCTTTGAATCTCATAGCATGACGTGCTGTCCGCTTTTTGTTTGAGGAGCAAGAAAGAGGAGGATGCAAGTATGAGACGTTTGGTGATCGGATTCCTGTTGATCTGCGTTGGTTCTGCTTGCTGACTGCCTGCGCCATTCAACCGGTCCAACCGATAGAAGCGCCAGCAGCCGAAATGGACGACGCGATGGCGATGGAAATGCCCATCGTCGACACCCACATTCATCTGTGGAAACTGCCTCGCACCGAAGCCCCGTTGAGCGACGACGCGACCTTTCCCACTGGCTGCTGCGGCGAAATCCCCTGGCTGGAAGTGGATGCGCTGATGCCCGACTACACGCCACGCCGGGCGGCGCAAAGATCAGCCACGTCGTCCTGGTCGAGTCCAGCGTTGCGACGCCGCCGGAAAAGATCATGCACTCCAACCAGTGGATGCTGGAGACGGTCGCGGCTGACGACAAACTGATGTCGGTGGTCGGCAAGCTGGATGCC
>JAAUPU010000722.1 GCA_012032975.1 Caldilineaceae bacterium
CCGTGCTGGTTCCCCGAGATGGCGAGGCCGCCGGTCCGGGAGATTTTGTATCGGTGATCATCTATGGGCCTGCGGAGGTGGCCGTGGCTTCCCTCATCGCCGCGGGCGAGCGCGTGACGGTTGCCGAGGGTGGCAGCGTGCGCGCATTGCGCCGAGTGGAGGTCGATGGCGTACAATTGGCCGAGGCGGCCCCCTCGTTGGGAGTGGCCTTGGAAGATGGCGACAGCGATGGCAACGGACGAATCTGGGTGATGGTCAACCCGCAGTAGGCGAAGGAAGCTCATTTTAAGCCACGAATTACACGAATTACACGAATTACACGAATTATGTATGGGTCAACAAGATGATGGAATCTGACAACCCGTAGGTGCGGCTTGTAGCCGCACGTTCTGTCAAGAAACATGCGGTTAGAAACCGCATCTACGTTTCATGATCATCTTGACCAGTACAGAATTACACGAATTACTTCCAACACTAATTCGTGTAATTCGTGTAATTCGTGGCAAACCTTTATCCCGGTGATGGACAGCCATGAGCTATACAATCAAGCCTTTTCACACGGATTACATTGACGATGCGACCGCCCTCTTGGCGACGAATTATGCGCGCGCGCAGTGCGCCGAACCGAACTTGCCTGCTCTGGAACTGCTGGGCAATGGGCAGGGGGCGGCTACGTTCCGGCTCAATCTGGAGAAAGATGCCCATCGGCCTGGCTTTGCCGCATTTCAGAATGGGCAACTCTGCGCGTTCATGCTCGAAACCATGCGCTTTTCCTGGAAGGGGCAACAGGTAGTTGCATCTGAAGAGATGTCACATGCCGCCCGCGTCGAAGACAGAGCCATGCTCTATCGGCTGCTCTATCGCGAGTTGGCCCATCGCTGGGTCAGCGAAGGGCGACATCTGCACATCGTCAACTATCTGGCCCACGAAACGTCGCTGACCGAGTGCCTCTACCTGCTCGGTTTTGGCGCGATCCTCGCCCAGGAGATACGCGATGTCTCTTCCAGTGGCCCAACCGATGAATTCGAGATTGTGGAGAATCCAAGCCCCGCGGCATTGTTGGAATTGCAACGCGAACATAGCGGCTACTATGCCACGTCGCCGATCTTCCTGCGCCGCAACGACAGCGACGCGGAAATTGTTTCAGAGCTGGAGGAGCATCTGGCCGATGGCGACAGAATTTTTAGTTGCATCAGCAACGGCCAGCAGATCGCCCTTTTCATCGTCGGTGAATCGGCCGCGGATGGAGAAGGGCTCCTGCTTCGCCGCACCAATAGCGCCCAGTTGAAATCCGCCTATATTCGTCCAACCGAACGGCGTCGCGGGCTGGGCGCCGCATTGCTGGAGAGATCGATCTCCTGGACGCGGCAGCAGGGGTATGATAGGCTATTCGTGGAGCATGAAACAGCCAACCTGTCCGGCTCCGCGTTCTGGGGCAAATATTTCAAACCCTTCGTCTATGTGACGATGCGCTATGTGGACAACAGCCTGTAGGCATCAATTTGGACTACGCAGGGCGCGCTAGGAGTTTGTTTGAATGTGGCAATATCGCGGTCAATCGAGACCCCACTTTGCAGAGGAACCAGGTGTCGGTCAAGAATCCGTCTGGGATTATCCACGCCCGCCCCGGCTGGCGCCCGATACGCGCCACATCCAGGTGCGCGCCGGCGACAGAGTGCTGGCTGATTCACGGCGGACCATACGCGTCTTGGAAACTGCCAGCCCGCCCACTTTCTACATTCCACCAGAGGATGTGACCATCGCCCTGTTGCGGCCTGCCCCCGGCGCCTCTGTCTGCGAATGGAAGGGCGCGGCTCGCTATTGGGCGCTGTTCGAGGGCCCCACGGCAGCAGCCGAGATCGGCTGGAGCTATCCAAACCCAACCGATGGGTTTGCGGCCATCGCCGGCTTCTTCTCCTTCTATCCAAGCCGCGTCTTGTGTACGGTGAATGGCGAGGTCGTGAACGCGCAGCCTGGCGGCTTCTATGGCGGCTGGGTCACCGGAGAAATCGTAGGCCCGTTCAAGGGTAAACCAGGAACGGGTCACTGGTAATCGTCAAATCAAGAAAGGCAGGATCATGAAGAAGTTCGTGAAGATTGTATTGATACTGGCAGCGCTGCAAGTCGCCTTGGTCTGGTGGTTGCGCTCGTTGCGCAAACGATATCTCGCCGAGACGGTGAGTGAGGACGAAGTCAACGCGGTCGCCGTGACGGATGGCGTGGAGAAGACGAACTCTTCACAGGACTTCAAAGGTGGTTTTGTGCGTGCAGTGATGGGTGGAATCGAGCTTGACCTGACCGAGACCGCAGTCAAGAAGCCGCCTGCGGTTCTCCATGCCACCATCGTCATGGGCGGCGTCGATATCAAAGTGCCCAAGGAATGGAAAGTGCGCGGAGACGTCGGCGCGATCATGGGTGGGGTCGATGGCGCGCCGGGCCGCAGGCCGTCCGACGACGAGCGCGCACCCGATCTCTTCATCACCGGCAAGGTGATCATGGGCGGACTTGCGGTTCACAACTGATATTCGCTTGTTTCGTTGCCAGCAATTCTTATCCCACGATCAATCTTACGGAGGAAAATCAGATGACCCGGCAGACCGAATTACAAGAACTGCGCGTCTCCAACGACGCGATGGAAGATGCCGCCGAGTTGCGACGCCGCATGGACGACGATGGCTATCTTTTCTTCCGTAGGTTGCAGGATCCAGACAAGCTGGCCGCGCTGCGCCTGGAAATGATGAGTACCATCCAGGCCGTGGCTGGTTGGTCGCAGGCACCGATCCCATGTTGGGCATCGCGGATGTGGGCGCGCAATGCACCGAGGGCGATGCGGGATACACCGATGTCTATCACGAAGTCTACAAGCTGGAGTCATTTCACTGCGCGGCCCACTGGCCAGAGGTGACCGACATGGTCGAGAGAATCGTGGGTCGGCCCATCATGCCCCACCCGCAAAAGATCGCGCGCATCTGGTTTCCCAAATATACCGAGCACACCACACCTACTCACCAGGATTTCGTGCATTTTCAAGGCAACTTCGAGACAATCACCTGCTGGGCGCCGGTGGGCGACTGCCCGATCGAACTGGGTGGCTTGGCCGTGTTGCCCGGTTCGCACAAGGTCAAA
>JAAUPU010000723.1 GCA_012032975.1 Caldilineaceae bacterium
TTGACTATACCAAAGCAAAGCCCAATCGGTTTGCAGATCGGCTAAAGGAACAGCAGATTTTGGTAGCACTGGATCCAGACGTGGCCGCTGTATTTGGAAGTGCGGAAACAGTCAATCGTGTACTACGCGCATTGATCGAAACAATGCCTCCGACTTCAGCAGAAGCAGCCTCATAGGAGCATTTTTGTTCCTGACTTCTTGCATCAACGCTGCGCCGCCAACCGTCCATCCGGTGGAGCAAGACTGATCTCAGATCACCACGCTGTTCGCCTTGTCCAGCTATGTCATCGTTCTGTATATATTCCACTCCGTAGCGGGCCTCCTCAACGTATTTGACCACCGAATTGATTGCCGCAACCAATGAATCATCACCCTCTCGGTGGAAATCGATCGAAAGCACGCCATTGCACGTACTCGGTATTCCGTCGTCGCATCCGCCCTCGACCAACTGGTCGGCGACTTCTTCTGCGATTTCTGGCTACCCTTTGAGAGTCAAACTGAATACGTACTTATTCATCTCACGACACCTCATTCATTCCGTCGCGCCTGCCGCCTCCAGGATCGCGGCGATCTTAGTGTGTGCGCTGCGCCGCGCGTGGGTCAGCGGCGCGACCCCCTGGCCGTCGGCCAGGTTGACATCTGCGCCCGCCTCGACCAGCAGCCGCACCACCTCGGTGTGGCGGGGTCCGCCGTCGCCGAGGATGATCGCTTCCAGCAGCGCGGTCCAGCCGAGACGATTGACGTGGTCGATGTCGATGTCGGTCTTGAGCAGTTCCGCGATGATCTCGACGTGACCCCGATCCGCAGCGCGGATCAGCCCGGTGCCGTTGTAGCTGTCCAGGCTGTGCACATCCGCGCCGGCCGCCAGCGTGAGCTTGAGCAACTCCAGATAGCCATCCGCGGTGGGGATCAGATACGCGCTCTGTTTGGTATTGTCCTGGACATTGACGTCTGCGCCCAGGTCGATCAGAAATCGCGCCACTTCAACCTGGTTCGCATACGCGGCTGCGATCAGCGGCGTGATGCCGCGGCCATCGGCGACGTGGATGTCCGCGCCCTGCTCTACGAGTCTCTCGACCTCGGGTAAGTCGCCGCGGGTTGCGGCTGCGATCAGCGCCATGTTGGCCTCGTTGTCAATCTTCGGCGTCGCCGATGAAGTGGCCGTGAACTGCGTCGCGGCTGGCCGAGCTGCGTCTCCCGTCAACGGTTTGCAGGCGATAAGCAGCATGGCGATGAAGAGTATTGTCGCGAGATTGGTTCCGCTCATGTTTACACCGCCGAACTTTCTTGTCCCACAGACTTGACCCATACATCACGGTGGCCGTCACGGCGCTGGCTCGTGGACCGGTGCCGCATTCGCCGCGGCCAGGGTCTTCATGCGTCGCTCCTGGATGACGCCCCAGATGCTCAGCAGCAGCCCAAAGGAGACCAGGATCCCCGCTGATCAGGTAGGTGCCCTGCAGACCGGCCACCTGGGCATCGACCGGGGCTGTACTCGCGCCGCCAGGCAGCACTTCGCCAAAGTTGGCGATCACCAGCGCTGCCCAGATTGCGCCGAAGACCGCGACCCCGGTCGTCTGTCCCAACGTACGCGTCACTGCCAACAGGCTGGACGCGATGCCCAGCCGCTCGCGTGGGGCGGAGCCCATGACCGCGCTGTTGTTGGGCGAGGAGAAGATGCCCATACCGACGCCGATGGGCAGGAGTCGGATCACATAGCCAGCCACGCTCGTCTCGGCAGTGAGTGTGCTCATCCCAAAATAACCGACCACCAGGATGGACAGCCCCACCACGGTGATGGGCCGCGTGCCGAAGCGGTCCGAAAAGCTGCCCGAGATCGGGGCGGTGATGCCCAGGGCGATGGGCACGATGGCCAGCATAAAGCCGACCTGGAGCGTGCTGTAGCCCAACACATTCTCCAGATAGAACGGGATGAGGATGAAGACGCCGGCGATGGCGATGAAGGTGATGAATGCGGTGACCAAATTGATGCTGAAGAGGCGGTTGCGGAAGAGGCGCAGGTCGATCATCGGCTGGGCACTGTTCCATTCGATCCAGATAAAGGCGGCCAGGAGCACCGCCCAGACCACGAACAGAAGCAGGATGCGTCCGTCGGTAAAGCCAAGCGGCTGCCCAAGCGTCAGCGCGAGCAAGAAGGCCAACAGGCTGAAGAACAATGTGATCGCACCGATGTAGTCAAAGCGCTGCTTGCCGACCGGCTTGAAGGCCGGCACGAAACGCCATGCCATCCAGGTGCCAAGGATGCCGATGGGCAGGTTGACAAAGAAGATCCAGTGCCACGAAAGCGCCTGGATCAGGATGCCGCCGATGGTCGGGCCGAGGACGACGCCGACCGACACGCTGGCGCCGATGATGCCCAGCGCCTTGCCCCGTTCGCTGGGCGGGAAGGCTTCGGTGACGATGGCGGTGCCCAGCGCCAACATCATGGCCGCACCCACGGCCTGGACGATGCGCGAGGCCACCAGCCAGGGGATGGTCGGCGACAGACCGCACAGTACGGAACCCGTGGTGAAGACCACGAAGCCCGACACGTAGATGGTCTTCTTGCCCACCATGTCGCCCAGCCGGCCCACGCTGAGCAACAGCGTTGCTTGCGTGAGCAAGTAGGAGAGCACCACCCATTGCACCGTGGCAAAGGTGGTATCCAGCTCGCGCACCAGCGTGGGCAAGGCCACGTTGACGATGCTGCCGTCGATGGTGGCGAGGAAGATGCTCATGGCAACTGCGGTCATCACATACCACTTGCGGCTGTAATCGATGGGGTCTTGCTGCATTTTAGCATGCCTACAATCGAGATAATTGGATGGTCGGATAAGGCCATTGCCGGAAAAAAACTATCCACGAAGTCAAACGAAGTTTCACGAAGAAACAGCCGATATTTTGGTGTTCCTTGGCTCCCTTGGTGGATACTTTTTGTTTTGGATTCGCCCAAAAGCCAATTGACCAGGGGCGTCACGTTGACGCCAGGAACGTACCCACATTATAACAGAGACGCAGGCGTGCTTTGCCCCGCTTGAAGGGATCCGTTACTGCTCTGAATATGACCTGTGCAGCTGTCCCACCGCGGCCTGCACCGACGGCGCTCGACCGTCGCGACCAAGGC
>JAAUPU010000724.1 GCA_012032975.1 Caldilineaceae bacterium
ACACTTTATTATTTCAAAGTGCCTAAGCGAAAAAGTGACTGTCGGTGGTCGAGCAGCGATTGGATTCAGCAGACCAGACTGCTGACCAATGACAGTCACTTCGTGTACCGTGTCAGGCAAGGGGTAAGTTTTCGAGGTCGAGTTGGTCTTGCAGGCGACCAGCGGCGTGTTTGCTGGCGCGTAGGTCTGCAAGGCCGATAAACGGGAGCGGCACGCCATCAACCTCCAGCTCGATCCGGCGACCGTAGCTGGGGGCAAAGTCGACGCCAGCGACGCGGAAGAGGAGGTCGATGCGGTTATCATCGCCGCCGATGCGCAATCCACTGCTTTCACGCAGGTGAAACATGAGTTCAATAATGGGGGCTTGGATGCCGATTGCGCGTAGACAACGGTTCAGTGCCTCAGCGTGGCGTTCGTTGGGTTCGATCCAGATGTCCAGGTCTTTGGTGGCCCGTACATAGCCGTGTACGATGACAGCATAGCCGCCAATAATCAAGTAGGGGATGGCTTCAGCGTTTAATGACTGCAACAATTGGCTGAAATGCGCTTCGAGGACGTTGTTGGAGGGCATAGGCAATTTCCTGGATTCTGCGAGCAGCGCGTAGCCGCTCGATGGGCGACACATCGAGCCACATTCATATTCTTTTGGCTCGGTGGCGAAGTCGATTACCCGCCAGTTTAGCCGGTTTGAGAACTCTTCTGTCACCATGGCTTGCATTTTAATAGAGAGTTGGTGGTCTGTCAATGCATCCCGCTAAATTGTTCATGGCAATCGCCTTTTGGGTGCATTTCAATTTGGGGGCGAAGAAAAGACAGAAGACCAAAGGGCGTCAAAATGATGGGATAAAATGGCGGCACGAATGGGCAGAAGGCGCTCAATGCCAGGACGACTCCAGCGCATGCCAGGGCCGGTGAAACGAGCTTTGAACTGCTTGGCGCCAGACTCGATCATGCCGGAGCCAATGGGCAAGCCTTCTTCGCGACATTCAAGATAGTTCATGCGCTGGTGGTTGGTGCGGAAGAAGTGGGCTTCGGAGAGAAGAGCATCGGGTGCGGCCAGGTGGGGCGCTTTCAGGGTGAGGGTGTCGGCGATTTTGGCAGCGTGGCCCTGGAAAAGTAAGGTTTCCTGGGCGTTGTACCAGCGGGATCTGGCTTGCTGATTGACCGGATAGAGCAGGTGGGCGGCGTTATGCAAATGCTGGGTGGCATGATACCAATCGACGGTGCGTTGACTGCGGAAAAAGTGTTCATCAGCCACGTTCCAAATCCAGACTGCGCCGTCGCCGATGGTTTGGGTGGTGCGGGCATCCTCCCATTGCCGTTGGCTGGCCGCGCTCCAGAGCAGTTGACCGAAGATCGTGGGGCCGCCCAGATGGGCGACATAGCTATTGTTGACGGCCTGGCCCACGGTCATGATTTCGCCCGTTTTCGAGTCGGGTTGCGTGCGCTGGGCGACTTCATAGACGCAGCCCACTTTCAGTTCTTTCCAGCCTTCGTCGCGCAGATGCACCATCGCCCCATCGATACCGACCCCCATGCGGTCTGCCCCCACAGCGGGCTGACGGGGCGCTTCGCCGGCTTTGGGCAAGGCATTGGCGACGGCCTGCTCCTGGGCAATCACCGTCTCAATCTGCTGGCCACGCTGCGCCACCTGTCGCCAAATCGTGCTGTCGGAGATCGCAATCCCACCGATGCGCTCGAAGACCTTGGCCGCTTCCTCATAACTCTTCATCGTCCCGCTCAGCCATACCGCCTCCTTCACCAGGCTCGCTGACCACTGCTTCTCCACCAGCCCCAGTTGCTCGTCCAGGGGGAAAAAGACCACCTTCACAGTGGTCACAGTAGTAATATCCTCGCTCTAGCGCCAACTCCCCCACCCAACTACTCACCGTCTTCGTTTTCGCCCTTTGTAGCGCATCGTCCGCCCACACGTTGCACAACTTGGCTCTGGCACCGGTCGTTGCCTCTCTTCTCCCGCCAGCACCGCCTGCGCCATTTCTTGTCCTACCTGCTCGCGCAAGCGCAGCACCACTGTTTCGATTTGTTCCAGGTTCGGACGTTCCGTCGTTTCTGCCCACTCTAGCAACTCCTCGATTCGCTTTTCTGCCGCTTGCATTAGAACCGCTTTTCGTTCTGCTCGGCTTTTCATCCTGCTCCTCCTTGCTATGACGCCTTGCTTTTCCCTATTCTCCCACCTCTTTCCCTTTTTCTTCTAATTCGCCCCCAAACTGAAATGCACCCTGTAGATTTTGCCCACTTGACAAACACGGTGATGTAAGTAAGATAGGTGTAGGATTTACCTTTTGTCTACGAGAGGGAACGATGCCCACCACAACTATGCCACCTGCTGGATTGACCCCTGCTCAACGCTATTTCTACGATGTGAATGGCTATGTCATTTTGAAAGCTGTCTTTTCGGAGATGGAGTGCCAGCGCTTTATCGACCTAGCCAATCAGATGGACGCCGATGATACCTGCTCGTATAAGCATGACGGCTATCCCAAAATCCCCGTGCGCACCGTACTCTCGCGCTGCGCCTGGTACGATCCACTCTTGCTGGCAACCGCGCAGCACCCGCGCATACTGCCGGTCATCGAAGAGATCGCCCGGCAGGAAAGAAACGAGTATCCGGTCCATCCTGTGATTCTGCTTGGCCACAGCATGGGATCGCTCGTTGCGGTCGAGTGCGCCGCCCGCTATCCGGAGCGCGTGTCGCGCATTGCATTGATCGGCACGGCGTTCCCCATGCGCGTGTCCGACGAGCTGCTCGATGCGACGAAAGAACGACGAGCCGCTGGCCCAGGACATGGTGAACATCTGGTCGCATTCGGCGTATGCGCATTACCCGAGCAATCCCGGCCCCGGCTCTGGTGATCGGCGAGAACCTGCGTCTGATGCAACGGCAGAAGCCCGGCGTGATGCACGTGGACTTCGCCGCCTGCAACAGCTACGCGAACGGCGCGCAGGCCGCGGCCAAGGTGGCATGCCCCGCGCTGCTCGTGCTGGGAAAACGCGACATCATGACGCCGCCGCGCGCAACCAAGGAACTGACTGGTGCGCTGAGGGACAAGCGCGTGGTCGAGGTCGGCGGCAGCGGTCACGCGTTGATGGCCGAGAAGCCG
>JAAUPU010000725.1 GCA_012032975.1 Caldilineaceae bacterium
CCAATAAGTCCACAAGGCCGCCTTCGTTCAGCACCGGATCCCACTCGCGCCAGTTGAGCCGGTCCATAATCATCGAGCTTTGCCCGCTGGCATCGACGACGACCTTGCTGCGGATTTCCTGCTCGCTGCCATCGGCGCGTTTGATCCGCACGCCGACGGCCCGCTCCCCTTCGCGGATGCAATCGGGAATACCCACCCCGCGATAGGCTGCGCCTGCGATGAACAGACCCGGATGGCTCTTCAATCTTTCCTCGATTGTCGAGATTCGACCCACGTGACCCAGCGTGTATTGGGGCATGCTGGCCGGCCAACGGAAAACGCGAGCAAAGATCGGCGGCGCTTCGATCTGCAACGTTTCCAGAAGGTGACTACGCGCAAGTTCGATAATCTGCTCGTCGCTGTCCGCCAAAATGTCGCGCCCTCCGTAGCGACCGACGTAAACGCGAATCAGCGCGCGTGCTTGGGGCGCCGACCCCGCCATTTGCTCGACGTCCAGGTACAGGCCAGCACGTCAGTTCCTTCGACGCTTGGAATGACATAACCATAGCCATCCAGCGCAGAAATCGTGTCGGCCGCATAGGCGAGGGAAATGGTCGCCGAAGAACCGTAGGGAATAGCGGCGTGAGCCTCGGCCAGTTCGGGGTCAATGGAGCCGAGCAACTTCGCGGTGACAAAGGCCGGTGTTGTGATGATCAATACATCTGCATGAAGCTCGGTCTGGCTCTGCTTCTCCAGCGCAACTGAATAGCCTGGTCCCGCCGCGCTTCGAGTGATCTGGGTGGCGCGGCTGCCAAGGCAAATTTCCACATCGCGAAGCTGGTCGGTCAACGCAGCGACCAGTTCGCCCATGCCGCTGGGGAAGGAGACAAAAGGCGGATAGGTTGGGACGCTCGCCGTCTGCTTCTGGCTGTTGAGCAGGCCAACGATCAGGCTGCCGTGGTCGCGTTCCAGTTGGCGAAGCTGGGGAAAGGTGGCGGCCAGACTCAGTTGCGTTCCGTCTCCGCCATAAATGCCGCTCATCAACGGTTCGACCAGCTGTTCGTAGACCTCTTGACCCATGCGGCGGGTGACAAACGAAGCAATGGACTCGTCTTCGTCCCCTTCCAGTGGCGGCAAGCTCGCCTCCATCGCAACGCGCTGCTTGGCCCCATCGGAGAGAAGCGTGCTGTTGGCCAGCGCATCCAGATTGGTCGGGATCATGCCGGTCAAGCCTTCGGGCAGGCGGTGAAGTTGACCCTGACGCAACACAAAGGTCTTTTTGATGGCGCTCGTCCCGCCCCACCAACCGGGAGGCAATGCCCAGTTCTTCACAGAGCGCGATGCCGGCCGGCTTCCGGCTCAGAAAACAGTCCGGTGCGCCTTCAATGATGAAGCCATCCACTTGCTCTGTGACGATCTTGCCGCCCAGACGCGGGCCAGCTTCGACCAGTGTGATCGCCAGATCGGGCGCCAGTTTGCGGAGCCGATACGCCGCAGAGAGACCTGCAATCCCCCCGCCGAGAATGACCGCTCGTTTCATGGCGATCCCCGTTCGGTCCCAAGCCATTTGCCAGTCCGGGCTTGGATGAGGTCCACCAGTGTTTCGATAAACAAGGGGTCTGTGTTGAGCGCAGGTGGCCGCTCCAGACGAACGCCGTGCGCAGTCGCGGCGGCTTGGGCCTCGATGTCGATGTCAAAAAGGATTTCCACGTGGTCCGAGACAAAGCCAACTGGAATGCTGACGATGTTCTTGATGCCCTGCGCGGCTAGCTCTGGCACATATTCTTCCAACTGGGGACCGAGCCACGGCTCCGGGCTGCGACCGGCGGACTGATAGCTCCATGACCAGCGGTCGTCGGCAAGCCCGGCCTTTTCAGCCACCAGACGCGCGGTCTCGCGCAACTGGCTGTCGTAGGGGTCGCCCATCTTGGTGATACGCTCGGGTAGGCTGTGTGCGCTGAAGACCACGTGGACACTCTCCTGCTCGCCTGCTGGCCAGCGTTCGATCCCGTCGCGCACCCGGTTCGCCAGCGCCTGGATATATTTGGGTGCATCGTGGTAGCTGGCGATATGCTCGAACACTATCGCACCGTGGGCCATCGCCAGCCCGTCGCCGATCTTCTCCTGGTACTTGGCGATGCTGAGCTTGCTGTAGTGGGGCGCTAGCACAAGGCTGATCGCATGGGTAATGCCGTCGTCGAGCATCTGCGCGACCACGTCCTCGATCCACGGTGACCAGTGGCGCATGCCCAGGTAGCAACGAAAATTGGCTGGGTCCAGCCGGGCGGCGACGGCCTCCACCTGTTGGCTGCTAAAGGCCAGCAGCGGAGACTTGCCGCCGATCAGCTCGTAATTGTGGGTGATTTCCTCCAGCACAGCGGGCGTGGTCGGTCGCCCGCTGCGAATATCGGCCAGATAGCCGGGAATCTCCTCCAGCGAATTAGGCCCGCCGTAGGCCATGATCAGCACACCGATTGGCTTCATCATATCACCTGTCACCCTGTCGCCTTTTCCCTGCTCGCCAGCGCCGTCGATTCACGCACATACTCCACCACGCGGCGCACCGTGTCGACCGGCGTGTTGGGAAAAATACCGTGGCCCAGGTTGAAAATGTGTCCTGGCCGGCCGGCGGCGCGGCGCAACAAATCGTCGATCTGGAACTTCAACTCACGCCATGGCGCCAACAGCGCCACGGGGTCGAGGTTTCCCTGAATGGGCCGCTCGTGGCCGATCTGCTCCCAGAACCAATCCAGCGGCATGCGCCAGTCCACGCCAATGACGTCGCCGCCTGCCGCAGCCACCTCGTTGATATAGGACGCGGTGCCAGTGCTGAAGTTGATCATTGGCACACCTGCCCGGGCCGTCATTTCAAAGAGCATTCGGTTGTAGGGCTGGACGTAGCGCACATAATCTTCCCGCCCCAGCGCCAGCCCGGCCCAAGAGTCGAAAACTTGCAGCGCGCCCGCGCCGGCCCTGGCTTGGGCCGTCAGATAGTCAGCCTGCACGGTCACCAGCTTGGTCATCAGCCGTTTCCAGGCCGCGGGTTCGCTGTACATCATCGCCTTGACTTTCGTATACGTCTTGGTGCCGCCGCCTTCCACTGCGTAGCTGGCCAACGTGAAAGGCGCGCCGGCAAAG
>JAAUPU010000050.1 GCA_012032975.1 Caldilineaceae bacterium
TCCGCTCTTTGGCCTGCCAGAGTTGCCGCGCCTCGACCTGCCCGCGACGCCCTTCCGCCACCTCCACTGGTATCGTCGCGAGGATGCCGAGATTTTCTTCGGTCGCGGCAAGGACATCCGCGACCTCTACCAGCGCGTGGCCTCGCCCGATGGTGCGCCGATTGTCCTTTTCTATGGTCAGTCCGGCGTTGGCAAGTCGTCGCTCTTGGCCGCCGGGCTGCTGCCTCGCCTGGAACAGGGCTATCGCGCCCTCTATGCGCGGCGTGACCAGGCGCTGGGATTGTCGGCCACGCTGGACCAGGCGCTGGGCGACGCAAGCGATCGCTGGCTCGATCTGGAGCAGGCCGCAGGCCGTCCGTTGGTGGTGGTTGTCGACCAGGTGGAAGAGGTCTTCACCCGTCCATGGTCGGGCGCGGAAGACGAACTGCCCGCGTTTCTCGACAACGTGACCCGCATCTTTGCGGACCCTGCGCGGCGCCGCGCGGTCGCCTGATCCTCAGTTTTCGCAAGGAGTGGCTGGCCGAGATCGAAAAGCAGATGGTCGAGCGGGGCCTGCCGCGCGGCAAGGTCTTCCTGCAGCGTCTGGACCGGGGCGGCATCGTCGAGGCGATCCTGGGTCCGACCCAGCAGCAGCGGCTCCGCGACCACTACCAGCTGACCGTTGCCGACGGCCTGGCCGATGAGATCGCCGCCGACCTGCTGGCCGATCGTGGCTCCTCGGTGGCGCCGACTTTGCAGATCTTGCTTTCCAAGCTATGGGAGCGGGCGCGCAGCCTCAACTATGATCGGCCTCGCTTCGACGGAGATCTTTATTATGAGCTGCGCAGCCAGGGGCTGCTGCTCAACGATTTCCTCCTGCAGCAGTTGGCATCGTTGCGTACGGGACAGAGTGATATCGTCGCTTCTGGGCTGGCCCTGGATCTGCTGGCCTTCCACACGACGGTGCTGGGAACCGCAGAGCAGCGAACGTTGGCCGAGCTGCGCGAGACCTATAGCCATCAGCAGACAAATCTGCCGGCGCTGCTCGCCACCTTTCGCGACCTCTACTTGCTGGTCGATCCCGCGGAGAACCAGCCCGATGCAGAATCGGCCAGCCGCCTGGCCCACGACACGTTGGCGCCGCTGGTCCGCGCCCAGTTTGATGAGTCCGATGCGCCGGGTCAACGGGCGCGCCGTATCCTCGAGAGCCGTTCGGTCGAGTGGGCCAAAGATGGAGCCAAAGAGGGTGTCCCTGACGCGGCGGACGATGGCGCGGACGCTGCGCCGCTGGATCGTGCGGACCTGGCCGTCGTCGAAAAGGGCAAGGCCGGCATGCGCGCCTGGACCGAGACCGAGCAGCGGTTGATCGAGGCCAGCCGCCAGGAGCGCGCCCGCCGCGAACGATTGCAACGCATCCTCTGGGTGCTGGCCATCGGCGCCGTGGGGATCATCGCCATCTCCTCCGTCTTTGGCTGGTGGCAGTGGGGGCTGGCCGCCGAGCGGGGCGTCGCGGAATCCGCGGCCCGCAGCACTGCGGAGGCCGAAGCCAACAAGGCGCTCATCGCCGAAAGCACCGCGGTGGCCGAGGCGACCCGCGCCTTTATCAACGAGGTCAGCGCCAACAGATCGGCAGAGCTGGCCGCGACCCGCGCGGTCGAATCCGAATTGGCGCGCGAGGAGGCCGAAGAGAATTTCCGCCGATCCCACGCGGGTGAGCTGATCGCCGGCGCGCAGGTGTTGCTGGCCCAGGAGGTTTCCGAGCCGTCGCTGCCGCTGCTGCTGGCCATTGAGGCCGCAAACCGCACACTGGAGCAAGATGGCTATGTGGCGCCCTTTGCCGACTGGAACTTGCAGCAGGTGGTGGCCGAGGCGCAGCGCATCGGCTGGCGCATGACCCTGCCCCGCAACCAACATGCAGACGATGTCAACGCCGCGGTCTTCAGCCCCGATGGAACGAAGGTGCTGACCGCCAGCGACGACCAGACCGCGCGCCTCTGGGATTCGGCCACGGGCGTCCAGCTTCAGGTGTTCATCGGCCACGATCGGGAGCTGCATGGCGCTGCCTACAGCCCGACCGAGCCGCTCGTTGCCACCGTGGGCGAGGATCATACCCTGCGCCTTTGGGACGTGGAGAACGGGGAAGCGCTCCACGTCTTGCAAGTTGGCGACTGCCGGGTGCGCTCGGTCGATTTCAGCCCGACGGCGCAAAGCTTGTAACGGCAAGCCAGGATGGATATGCGACCGTTTGGGATGTGGTGCGCGGGGAGCGCCTCTTCGACCTGGTGCATGGCCGTAACAACTGCGACAATTGGGTGCTTTCCGCCAAGTTCAGTCCCGACGGCAAGCTGATTGCCACCGGCGGCTCCGACTCGACCGCGCGGCTTTGGGATGCCAATACCGGCGAACTGATGGCGACCTTTGTCCATCCCAAATGGGTGCGCAACATGGAGTTTTCCGCCGATGGTCGCCGCCTGGTCACGACCAACGCTGGCGGCACGGTGCAGGTCTGGGATGTCGCGAGTGGTCTGGAACTGGCGCCTTTCGAGCCTCACGTTTTCCCCGAGGGAACCCGTTCCACCGACATCAACGGGATCGCTTTTTCCAGCGATGGCAAGGTCGCAGCCACGGTCTCTGTGCTTGGCCAGGTCCTGCTGCGCGATGCGACCACCGGCGCGGTGATTCAGCCGCTGGTGGGTCATGGGCGCACCGTGATCTCGGCCGATTTTAGCCCGGATGGAAGTCGGTTGCTCACCGCGGGGACGGACGACAGCGCGCGCGTCTGGGACGTGGCGAGCGGCGAAGAGCTGCTCACCATCGGCGGCCATGCCGATGATGTGCGTGCGATTGCCTTCAGCCCGGACAGCGCCACGGTTGCCACCGCGAGCGAGGACGAAACGGTGCGTCTCTGGGACATGCAAAGCGGATTCGAAGTGCGCGCCCTGAAGGTCCACACAGATACCGTGCGCTCGCTGGCATTTAGCCCCAACGGTGACCTGTTGGCGACAGCAAGCGAGGATGTCACCGGTCGGATCTGGGAGGTGGCCAGCGGCGCGCCGATCCAGGCGCTGCTAGGCTACACCGACACCATGATGTCCATCGCGTTCAGCCCCGATGGCGCACGGGTGGTGACCGCCGGCGAACCCAGCCGCGTCGACATCTGGGATGTGGCAAGCGGCGCGTCCATCCAGGCCTTGGTCGGCCATACGGACACCGTGCGCTCTGCCGTCTTCAGCCTGGATGGTCAGAGCGTTCTGAGCGCGAGCGATGACGGCAGCGCGCGGCTGTGGGATGTGGCCAGCGGCGCCGAAATCGCCCAGTTCCGCGGCCATGAAAACGAGGTGAGCGACGCCGCTTTTGCACCCAACGGGCGCACGATCGCAACCGCGGGGAGCGACGGCATCGCGCTGATCTGGGACATCGAATCCGGCAGGGTCCTGGTGCGCACCGACGCATTGGACAAGGGGATCAACACGGTCGCCTTCAGCCCGGATGGCGGCGTCCTTTTGACTGGCAGCGGCGATGGCACGGCGCGGCTCTGGCGGGTCAACGACGGCGCCGAATTACGCAAGCTGGAAGGGCACGACGGCAGCGTTCACGACGCGCAGTTCAGCCCAGATGGTCGAACCATCGGCACGGCTGGCGGCGATGGCAACGCACTGATCTGGAACTATGGCTCCACCACGAATCAGCGCGAGCTGGTCGGGCACACCGCGTTGGTGCGCGATGCGTCGTTCAGCTCCGACGACAAGTGGATCGTCACCGGGGGGGAGGATCGTCGCCCTCGGCTCTGGGAAACGGCCAGCGGTCAGGAGGTGTGGCGGTTGCCAGCCCACGGCCACTCGATCTGGTCAGCAGAGTTCAGCCCGGATGACAAGCAGATTCTGACCGGCAGCCAGGATGGCACCATGCGACTGTGGGATATCGAGGGCCGGCGCGAGGTGATCTCCACGACGGTCGACGCAGCCGGTGTCAACTTCGCAGGGTTCAGCCCGGATGGAACCCTGTTGGTCACCACCGGCAAAGACAAGATCGTCCGGCTGTGGGATGCGCAGACGATGACCATCACCCTGGAGTTGAAAGGCCACGAGCAGGAAGTGATCGACGCAGTCTTTAGCGACGATGGCGCGCTGCTGGCCACCGCCAGCGCCGACCACACCGCGCGCCTCTGGGAAGTGGCAAGCGGACGGCAGATCCGCCAGTTCGAGGGACACCACGACTGGATCTGGGATGTGGATTTTGACTCGACTGCCGAGCGTTTGGTCACGGCCGGCGGTGATGGCAGTGTGCGCGTTTGGGATGTGGCCAGCGGGGAGCAGTTGCTGCTGCTCTGCTGTCATACCGGCCTGGCGCGCACGGCCCGCTTCAGCCCAGATGATCAGACCATCGTCACCGCGGGCGAGGACAAGAGCATTCGACTCTGGAATGCCCAATCCGGCGAGCGCGCGGTGCGCGAACTGCTCGGTCACCGCGCTGAGGTCTGGCTGGCCGACTTCAGCCACGACGGCGAGACGATCGTCTCTGCCAGTTTTGATGAGAGCGTGCGGTTGTGGGATGCGGACGTTGGGGTCACGCTGGCGCGCGCCCACTCCTTTATCCAGCGCGACCCGCCCATGTTTACCGAAGACGAGCGCAGTCGGTATAAACTAGACGAGGCCGAGACGCCGACAGAGACTGCCGAGTAATCGTAGGCGTACATGGCTTGCCCAAAGATCGAAACCACGGATTACACCGACCAAGGCGAATCCAAAATAAGAAGCATCCACGAAGGTCTACGAAGGCCCACGAGGTTCACGAAAAACAAGTCAAGAATTCGTGCTTCTTCGTGGACCTTTGTGTGACTTGGTGGGTAGCTGTTTTCCTTCTATGGCCTAAACTCCGTGTCATCCATGGTTTCCGTGGTTGACCAAACCTGCTGCGGCAGGAGACGATTTTCAGCCACACCTCCTCGGAATTCCATCAGAATCGTATCAGCCACAAGGACCCGTACCATGATCATCGAATGGAACCATCATCTCTTCCACGCGGACACAGATCGCTACCCGTTTGACAGTCGCGCCACCTATCGCCCGGACGCCAGTCGTCGCTCGACCGATCCCCTGGCCGACTATCTGCGCCGAATGCAGGAGGCGGCCATCGACCGGGCCGTGCTGGTCCACCCCGAACCCTATGGCGATGACCATCGCCTGGTGCTGGCCTGCCTGGAAGAAGAACCCCAGCGTTTTCTCGCCACCGCGCTCTTCTACCCACGCGATGCCGACGCGGTGCAGAAGCTGCGCGATCTGGTGCAGCGCCAACCGCGGGTCATCGCCATGCGCTTCCATGCGGTCGGCGGCAAGAGCGCCTACTTCGACAGCTTCGCCGACCCAGGCGTGGCGGCGCTCTGGCGCGCCGCGGCTGAGCTTGGGCTTGTCGTCGAACTGCACATCAGCGCCGACTTTGCCCGCCAGGTCGAGCCGCTGATCGACCAGTTTTCCCAGACGCCGGTGCTCATCGACCATCTGGCCGAACCCCATGTCGGCAACGGCGTTCAGTTTGCCGATGTGCTGGCATTGGCCAAGTATGACAACGTCTACATGAAGCTTTCGGGACTGAATCACTTCGCGACCGACGAACCACACTATCTCAGCGCGCGACCTTTTACCCGCTGGGTGGTCCAAGCCTTTGGCCCGCGGCGCATGGTCTGGGGCAGCGGCGCGCCGGGGATCGTGGACGCCCATCTTGCCGATTATACAGCGGAGGAGCGCGCCCTGGTCAAAGGTGGCAATCTGGCGCGACTGCTGCCGTGGTAACACTATCGCCTCTGGATCACAACGAAATGGAGAAACGTCATGGCCAAGATCACCGACATCAAGAGCATCCGCACGCGCGTCAACGGAACCTGGGTTATCGTCAAAGTTTTGACCGATCAGCCGGGTCTCTACGGCATCGGCTCTGCATCGGACCACTATCGCGCGAGGACGGTCGTCACGGCGCTGGAGACCATTGCCCCGCTGCTGATCGGCCGCGACGCGGATCGCATCGAGGACATCTGGCAGAGCGTCTACACCAGCGGCTATTGGCGCAACGATTCGATCATCAACACGGTGCAGGCGGGCATCGACATGGCGCTCTGGGACATCAAGGGCAAGGAGGCAGGACTGCCGGTCTATCAACTGTTGGGCGGCGCGTGCCGCAGCGCGGTTCCCTGCTATGCCCATGCCTCCGGCGACGATCTGCCGGCACTGGAGGATGACATCCGTCGCTATTTGGAGGAGGGATATCCGGTGGTGCGCTGCCAGCTTGGCCCCTATGGCGGCGGCGGTTTCCTTGCGCCAGGCGAGACGCCCCGCCCCAAGAACGCCTGGCCACAGAATCGGGCCTTCGACGACGAAGCCTATCTGGAAAATGTGCCCGCGATGTTTGCCTACCTGCGCGACAAACTCGGCTTTGGACCCAAACTGACCCACGATGTACACGAGCATCTGCGCCCCCACAACGCGGTCGCGCTGGCCAAGCTGTTGGAACCCTATCGCCTCTATTTCCTGGAAGACCTGCTCTCCCCAGAGCAAGTTCACTGGTATCGCCATGTGCGCGAGCAATGCACGACTCCCCAGGCTATGGGCGAACTCTTCATCAACCCCCACGAGTGGACGCCGTTGATCACCGAGCGGCTGATCGACTTCGTGCGTGTGCGCGTCTCCAAGGGGGGAGGCATCACCAACTGCCGCAAGATTGCCTCGCTCTGTGAGTGGTTTGGCGTGCAGACGGCCTGGCAGGAGGGCGGCGACAATGACCCTGTCAACCAGATGGCTGCCGTACATCTGGATATGACCTGTTGGAACTTTGGCATCCAGGAGGAGAACCACTTCCGCGCCGAAGAGTACGACCTCTTCCCTGGCCATGCGCTGCTAGACGGTGGCCACCTCTATCCCAACGACGCGCCGGGTTTGGGCATCGATATCGACGAGGTCAAAGCCGCGGCTCTGCTCGACCCGGAGCTGGCTGCCCGTTTCGTTTTCATGGCCGAAGACCGGCGCGCCGACGGCACACTTGTGCGGCCATAATTCTGGCTGTTCTGCATCTCGTTGAGCGCAACCTGAGAAGGGTTTGATCCGTGCAAAGACCATCTGGCGCGCTTGTGCGCTATGTTCCCATCCTCTCTTGGCTTTCCACCTACCAACGGGTCTGGTTGTCGGTGGACCTGGTGGCGGGGGCCACGGCCGCTGCGGTGGTGATCCCCCAGGCAATGGCCTATGCAACCATCGCCGATCTGCCTGTTTGCGCTGGTCCGCGCCTCGCATCTCGGCGAAGTTGTCGGCGCCGACGGTCTCTATTTCAATCTGGCCCAAGCGGTCGAAGCCGCTGAAAAGAAAGGATTTGATCGTGACGCAGCTACTGTTCAGAACGGAATGTTAGTGGAATAATGTGGGGCTGTGGTTCGACGCGGACGGCGGAATTGCCGCGACGACTCCCGCGATGCCGCGCTGGATCTCTACGAGTCGGTGGGCTTTCGCGTGGTCAAGGATGTTCTGGTTTATCGCAAGGAGTACGCGCCGCTGTAGCCATCGCCCTGTGAGCAGACGCCATCCGATCCAGAAAAAAGCGGCTGGCGGCTCGATTTTGATCGAGCCACCAGCCGCTTTCCTTTCAGGAACAACTTCGCCGCGCACTTAAGTGACCACAGGTCGCCACCCCGTCACCCTGTCACCAAGCCACCCTGTCAGCTTGTCAGATGTTCATGATCTTGGCCCGGCACTCGAAATCACTGCCGTCGCAGGATCATGCGCATCGTGGCCTCGTCATCTTCGATCAATTCGCCGCTGAGGTCGAAGGTCACGCTGTGGATGACGCCCGTGAATTCAAACGGGGACGAGTAGAAGGGCGTCACAGGCGCACCAGGATCGGCGCCCACAGTGATGCCGCCGGTCAACCCGAGGCTCAACGGCGTGGTGTGGGGGAAGTCGGTCTGGCCAACCAGGATGTCGTCGACATAGAGCTGGGCGCGGCCGGGCGTTCCCTTGCCGCTGGCGATATCCGGTGGGCCGGTGACCTCGAACTCGAAGCGAAGCGAATGGTGACCGGCTTGCAACGCATCGCCCGCGGAGACGCGCAGATAGTCGCGTGCAACATAGTTCTGGACATAGTGAAGTCTGCCGTCGAGTATGTACAGGCTATAGCCGCCATCGGTGCCGCCATAGGAGACCAAAGCGCCTTCTGCGCCACCCTCTGGGATCTCCACATCTGCGGTGATGCTATGGGTGCGATTGAGCAGACGTGGGCCTGCGTTGAAGGGCACCGACTGTGTGCCTGGATAGAAGGTGTAGCTGGTGCGGGCCTGGGCGATCTGCGGACGCTCTTCGGCAAAACGGGTGACCCCGCGACCATCCACCGGCAAGACGTTGTACTTTCCTGCCTCCACATACCAGGTTCCGATCAGCTCGATGAGCTTGGCGCGGTTTTCCGCGGCGACGTTGTGGTTTTCCGCGAAGTCCTCCTCCACATGGTAGAGCTCCCAATGGTTGGCGTCCAGGTCGGTGAGCACCTCCGCCGGGATCGGCGCGCCAAAGAATTTGCCCGCCTCGCTGAAGGATGGGCCTGGCCAAGGACAGACGGCCCGCCAACCGTCATGGTAGACCGAGCGGTGGCCCATCATCTCGAAATACTGGGTCTGGCGCTTGGATTCCACTGCTGGGTTGGCGAACGAATGGGCAAAACTGTTCCCTTCGATTGGCGATTGCGTGACGCCCTTGATGGTGGCTGGTTCGGTGATGCCCAGGGCATCCAGCACCGTCGGCACCATGTCGATGGCATGGGCATACTGGGTGCGGATCTGGCCCTTTGCGTCAATACCCTTCGACCAGTGAACCAGGAAGGGATCGCTGATGCCGCCGCGATAGGTCTCGCGTTTCCAGCGGCGGAAGGGGGTGTTGCCGGCCCAGGTCCAGCCCCACGCATAGTGGTTGAAGGTGTTTGGTCCGCCCAACTCGTCGATGGCGGCCAGGTTGGCTTCGAGCGACTCGGGCACGTTGTTGAAGAAGAGATTTTCGTTGACCGAGCCGGTGGGTCCGCCCTCCGAACTGGCGCCGTTGTCAGAGATGAGCATGATCAGCGTGTTGTCGAATTCGCCCAGTTGCTTGAGGAAATCGAGCAGCCTGCCGATGTGGTGGTCGGTGTGGGAGAGGAAACCAGCGAAGACCTCCATCATGCGCGCATACAATTTCTGCTCTTCTGTGGAGCATTCATCCCAGGGCTGGACATCCGGGTCATGACGGGAAAGCTCGGCGTCCGTCGGGACAATGCCCAGTTCTTTCTGGCGGGCAAAGGTCTCTTCGCGGTAGGCTTCCCAATCCTGCATCAAAATGGCCTCTGTACTGGTCGGGACCATTCCTTGGTTACGTGGTGGGGGCGTGCGATCGCGCCGGGCAGAACGTAC
>JAAUPU010000726.1 GCA_012032975.1 Caldilineaceae bacterium
CAATGTGCTGTCGGCCTGGTGGCGCAGCCAATAGGCCGCGACGCCAAACGCGGTGGCGACGTTGAGCGAGCGCTTTCGACCAAACATGGGCACATGCGCCACCTCTTCGCAGAGCGTCAGCAGCGCGGGGTCAATCCCGGCCCGTTCGTTGCCGACGATCAACACAAGCGGCTGGCTCATCGGCTCGAAGCGAGCCTGCTAAAGAGCGATCTTGATTCCGATGTGGACTCCAGCGCCCAGAGCCGGACGCCGTTTTCGCATAGCTGATGAGCCAGGTCCAGACTGTTGCGATGATGGCTCCAGCCCACGTGCTTTTCTGCGCCCAGTGCAGTTTTGGCCAGCTTGGGGTGGGCTGGCGTGGGCGTGATCCCTGCCAGATACAGATGGCCGATTCCCGCTCCGTCTGCACTGCGAAAGATCGAGCCGACATTGAATAGGCTGCGGACGTTGTCAAGCAGTGCGTGGACTTGCGCGTAGTCAACGAAGTGCGGCGACGGCATTTCCCTCGCTACCGACTGCTCCGCCACGACGGTCGGCGTGCTGCAGTGTGGGCAAAGATCGCGGCGGGGATCGTCGGTCGCGACGGGAAATCGAAAACGGCAGGCTGTGGCCAGACATTGACGAAACTCGAAAGAGGACGACGACGCGTCGAGCATGATTGTGGGCGCGCTACGGCGCGAGAAAACCCTGCGAAACTGCGTCGTCAATGAATGAGCGGGCCAATGTCCATAGCTCGGTCGAGCCCTCCTCGATCGGGCTGAGTCGCTCCGTCACCTGGTCGCGCGTGACGCCGTGGCTCTGCCAGGCGCGACCCTGGCTGTAATAGTTGTGGAAGAGCGGCATCAGCCGGTCCACCGCGTTGGCGAATTTAGCTTCGGCAGTGGCGCGCGCGTCGAACTCTTCCCACAGCGAGATCAACTCGCTGGCCTGGTCTGCTGGCAAGAGACCGAAGATGCGCTGGGCGGCCGCGGCCTCGCGGTCGTGCTGGTCGACCCGCGCCGTCGTGTCGTAGGCGTAGGTGTCGCCGGCATCGATCTCGACGATGTCGTGGACCAAGAGCATCTTCACGACGCGCAGCAGATCGACCTCTGCGTTGGCGTGTTCGGCCAGGATGATGGCCAGCATCGCGATGTGCCAGCTATGCTCCGCTGAGTTCTCGTAACGTCCCAGATTGATCAGCTCCGAGCGGCGGATCACCGATTTGAGTTGCTCGATCTCCAGGATGAAACGGATCTGGGCGTCCAGGCGTGTGGGTGGCATGGCGTGGGTCTATCCGATCAGCAGCGAGAACTCGGCGAAGTAGCGGAGGTGCAGGTCGAGGTCGGTGGCCAATGCGTTGCGCAGGCTGTGGAGCGCGGTCGGATCGGCGGCTGGGCCTGTTGCCACCGCCCGAGAAGCAAGCTCGTCCAGCAGCGCAGTGCGGTCGCGGCTGCCGTCGAGCAGGGGCAACAAGACGCGCTGGACATCGGTCAGCCGGACGCGATCGTGTTGCAGGCTGGTGACCACCGCGCCATCCACTGCCTGGGTGCGCGCCACCGGGCTGGCAATCGGTCGCCGGCTGACCGTGGTGGTGAAGTTGGGCGTGAACGCACTGAGCTTGACCAGTTGTGTGCTATAGGCAAAGGCGCGCAACAGGTTGTCCGCCAGCACGAGGCGGTCGCGATTCAGCTCGTTTCGCTCGCTCTCGCTCTGTTTGCGGCGATTGCGTCTGTCCCCCTGTCTGTCCGCGCGTCTGCCCAGCCGTCCGCGCGCCAGTTCGAGCAGCTTTTCCAGCCCAATCGCGGCTGGCCAATGTTCACGCAGGATCATCATGGCTGCTTTGGTGACAGGGTGGTCAGTGGTCAATACGCCGCCGTCGTTGCTCTTGAACTGCTCGATGGTGACATTCTGGATGTCGGGCTGCACCGACGAAGGTTTGGCCTGGCTTGAAACGTAGAGATCCACGATGCGGCTCGGCTCCAGCACTCGATCCACCTGTGCGTCGGCGCGGCAGAGCAACGTCTGGCGGAACATACGATTGCGCAGGAAATCCAGATATTGTTCCAACTCGATGGTGTCGCGGGAATGGCTCTGGATGTAGCTCATCGTCTCCTGGGGAATATCAAAGGGGAAGACGGTGCGGAACTCGGCGTCGGCCAAATAGTGCAGGCCGTGCTGCTCTGCGTGCTGTATGAATTCTCGGAAATAGACCGGGTCGTTGATCTCCTCCATCTCGTCGTGGAGCAGGAATGCATCATCCGCGCCCTTGATGTCCCGCCCCAGCATCTCGACATACCCCTTGAAAAAATGGGCGTAGGCGCTCTTTTCTGTGGGGATCGCCTCGGCGAGAAAGTGAACAAACTACTTTGCCCGCTTGAGCGCGCGCAAGTGGTTCCGGCTCGTCGAGGGTATGAAACGTCATTGCATCGCGGATGATGCCGGTCATGTGCCAGCCGGGGTAGGTGTTGTAGCTGACAAAGGCGACACCGTTGGGCGCCAGTTGACGGCCACAAAGCGCGAGCAGCGCGTCGCGCACGTCGGGTGGGGTCCAGGAATAGACGCCGTGGGCGATGATAAAGTCGAATTCGCCCAGCGAATCGTCCAAGTTGCGGATATCCGCGGCCAACAGCTTGACGTTTTCCAGCTGCAACTGATCCCGCCACGCTTGCCCGGCATCGATCTGCCGAGCCGAATAGTCGACGCCGACAAAGCTGCTGCCGGGAAGCGCATAGGCCATCGGGATCAGGTTGCCGCCGCTGGCGCAGCCGACTTCCAGCACGCGGCAGGCTGTGACCGGCGCCGGCTTCATCCCTAAAATCGCGGCAAGTACGGCCAGATGGCTCGGATGGGTGCCCGCATAGGAGAGGCTGGGATAGGGGATCTGGTCGTAGGCATTGGGAGTCGTGCTGTTGGGGGGTGTGCTATTTGGCTTTGTGGCGTGAATCATCGTGTTGTCGCTCATGTGGTTGTCGCAAGCTCTGGCTGATCCACAAGGGTCGATGCCGCATTCGCCAGCCCGAAGCGTACAAAGAGCAGCGGTGCGATACCGCCGATCCAGGCGCTGACCGTGGCATAGCGAAGATAACGCAGGACGAAGCCCAGCAACGATTCGTCGGGCGCAAGCAGTGCGAAGGT